>NZ_JBEXCY010000061.1:0-56850 GCF_040605515.1 Dactylosporangium sp. NPDC005572
TACAGGTTGTCGCCCGGGGTGCTCCAGTCGCCGAGGAGCAGCAGGTGCGTGGTCGCGTTGACCTCGCCGGCCTTGACGAACCTCCCTCCTTTTTGGACCACGTGCCCACCGCAATTCGGCTGAAACGGAATTGGCCGAATCCGGCGGGTAACGGTGTCGGCGCGCACATGGCGTCGCACAGACTCGCTGGTTGTGGGCGGTCGATCTGCAACGGCGAGGGGGACAGTGACCTGCTGCCCTCCGCGTTGTCTGCCCAGGGCCGAAGGTCACAATGGGCTCGGCCGTGGCCGCCGGACCATGACCCGGGCGGCCAGCTCATGTCATGCGCGAACCGTTCTGGCACGGTAGCGGGCAGGAGACGTCGAGCCTCGGAGGTCGATCCGCAGGCTGGCGTGGGCTAACTGCGGGCGGATGAAGGCGTCTTGGGCCGTCGGGTAGCGGACCTTTCTGCTACGCGGGCGCCGAACAGATCGCGGCGGCTTTCTTGGCGATGCGGCGTTGACTATTGCAGTTCGAATTGGAGTCGGATCGCACGGCCGACAACGCGGTAGTGGCCGAGTCCGCCGTGGCCGAGCGGGTTGGGCAGCAGGATGATACGGCGCTGGCCTGCGTTGAGGACGTGGGTGATGAAGAGAATTGCGTACTCCTCCTCCGAGGCGAGGTTCTGTGCGCGGCGGACCTCCGTCTCGCCAAGCGTGAACTCGAGATGCTCGCCGGTGGTGGTCTTGACCTCGAACAGCCGTACGCGGTCGGCGGTGACGATGCGGAAGTCGTAGCCGAGGCTGTCGTCGCCGCGGCTGTCGCCAAGGATGTCCTTGCGGTAACTCGACACCCAACTATCCTCCGGCGCGATGCCGTACTGACGGCGTAGCCACTCTCCCGCGACGATTTCGCCGGTCAGCCCGATCAGTCGGAGTGTCTCCGGCGGAGGGGCTGTGGTGACGGTACTCCAGATGCGCCCTTCGCCCGCGCGAGGAGACGTGCTCGGCATTGCCGCGGTGTCGAGGCCCACGAGTGTGGACGGCTCCGGCGCCGTATCAAGGAGTTGCGGGCTGATGGTGGCTCGTACTGCGTCGGCGAGGGCGAGGAGGTCGGTCGGCTCGTTTGAGTAGGTCTTGCCGTCGACCGTGACGTACGTCTGAGCGCGATGTTGCTGGTCTTTGGCTTGGTCGAGGCGCTGCCGAGCGTCGATGATATCTTGATCGGTCAATCCAAGTTCGGTCTGGTTGGTGGTCGGCGGCATCCCGGTGGGCCACTGGTCGTTGGCCTTAAGCCAGGTCACGACAGTGTGTGAGGTGAGCCGCTCGAAGTCTAGGAACCCAGCCTCGGTGGCTATATCCGCGACGTGGGTGAAATCGGCGGGCCGTTGGCCGTGACCGCCGGTGTGGCGTTGCAGCCACGCCTCGACGAGCGGTCGTGCGACGCTAAGGATCCTGCTCAGGTTACGGCGGTTGGCCTCCCTGGTCGCATCGATCGAAATGGGCGCCGCCTCGCCGGTTCCGTCCGGGACGTGTTCGTGAAGCCAGCGCTCCGCATGGTCGGCGAGAAGGTCGTCGGGTAGGTCCCAGTACCCATCAAGCCACGCCTCGTCTGGTACGAGCCCGGGCAAGTGTCGCAGGCGCAGATACTCCTGTAGCGGCTGTCCGGCCCGGTAGACGGGTAGGAAGGCGTCCCGGATACGGTCCTCGAGGCCCTGCCGATGCTGTTGCAGATAGGCAGTGAACTGTCGGGCGTGCCCGTCGCGGTTGTGCAGTGGTGGTAGGGCCATGGCGCGAAGTCCGGCGTTGGCGTCTGCGAGGTCGATTTCGAGAGTCCGCACGGCCGCGAGCAGGTCACCGCGGTCGGCCAGATCGAGCACTGCCTCTGCGGTCAGATGGTGCCTGACCAGCCTCGGGGTGAGCCACGTGCGGAGCGACTCCGAGCTGTCGATCTGGTCGTGGACGCCGCGGAGTTCCTCGGCGAGGGCGACGTCGAGACATGCCAGGACAGGGAGCAGGTGCGATAGGTCGGACAGCCACGAGGCGCGGTCGGCCATCAGGGCCGTCACATCGTCGGTGCCAATCCCTAGCACAACGGCGATGTCTGCGGGCGTTGGGTCGATATCACCACAGCGCTGTTGAAGATCTACCAATGCGAGTCGCAGGGTGTCGGCGACGGTCGGCATGCCCACGAGTTCGGCGATTGCCGTGGTTGCGGCCTGCAGCACGCGCCATGTCGACGGGTGACCGGTGCCTGCGACAACCAGTCGGGGCGAGTCATCCGCGTCGAGTAGGAAGGAACGCGACGGGCGTGGGTCTTGCACAACGTGGCCATCGACGGAGGTGGTTATGCTGACGGTGACTGTGATCGTCGCCGTGTCCAGGCGGTGTGCCGCTTGAGTCAGTTGAGCGGCTGTGGTGGGCGGGAACACACGGCTGTGAAACTCCATCACGCTGAGGATGAGGGTGGTCAGCCACGGCCCGACCATGGCGAGAAGCGGGGCATGCGGTGCCGTTACGGCAGGCGTCCCGTCGACGGTAACGCTCACTTCTGCGTCGCCGGTGCTGCGCAGGCAGCGAGCTCCGGCCGCTTTGAGTAGATCGTGGGCCTGTTCGGCGAGTTTGAGGTCCCGGATCGGCAGCATCAGGATCGGTGCCTGTTGCAGTAGGCGCTCTTGTGCCACCCCAGACTCTTCGGCGACATAGACGGTCTCGTCGTCGCCGTCGACGGGGACTACGAGGAGACGCCCGGTACGGGAGGCGACGATCTCGAGCCTGCCGTTGGCTGGGACCGCACCCGCGGTGTTGATGAGGTCGCGCCAGGCCGCCTCGTACGCCTTGCGTACGGCCAGACTAAGTTGGCCGCGTGCACCGAGCGCCCCGGAGGCGACGATGCCGGTGAGCTCGACCAAGCGGTGCGCGGCGGTCGCCGGGTCGTCCCAGTACCGTATTCCGACCTTTCGCAGCCGGTCGAGCACCCGGGCGGTGGCGAGGTTGCGCAACGACGCCGGCTGGGCGGGCAGGTAGTCCGGAGTGTCAGTGGTCTGCAACCACCAGGCGTCCGCTGGCGACTGGAACTCGACCTCGGAGCGCTGGCCTGGTGTGGTCTGCGGCAGCCACTCGGCGGAGGCCAGGAACGCGGCGAGCAACGTCGGCCATGCAACCGTGCGGTAGTTGGCCCGCTTGTACTGGAACTCCACCGCTGTGTCTGGCCAGCGGTCGAGGCCATGGAGGAGGAGTTCCGCGTAGAGACGTCGAGATTCGCGATCGAACGTATGGTAGTCGAACTGTCCGGGTAGGACAGCGACGTCGCTGGCTGGCTCATATTCGACCGTTGGATATTGAGGGGGCTGCCGGGGCCATCGGCTGGCGACATCGCGCCACACCTGCTGATGTTCTGCGGCCACGCCGATCGAAAACATCGGCGCCATCTCAGGAGTGCCGACCCGTTCGCCGTTCAGGCAGAACAGCGCGCGGGGATACCACACGGGCATGAGCCCGTGCTGTACGCCAGCGTGTTCGAGGAACACGCGCAGCGCGTCCACATCCGCATCGTCGTCCTGGAGCAGCGCCTGCGGGTTTGGAATGACCCGTCCGGCCAGGTCGTCCAGTGAGCGCGAGACCTGAGCCGTCCGAGCGAGAAACCGTGTGAGGAGATCGTCCTCGCTTTGGTGGGGCCCCGTCCACCCGATTCCGAACTGGGCCCCTCTGGCGGGCCGCCATCCGCGCAACACGGGAACAAGCAGGCCGGCTCGGGCCACTACCTCGGGCGCGACATTGCGTGACGTGTTGTGCCAGACCTCGAAGGCGAAGGTCAGACACGCTCGTAGATACGTCTCGTCGGCGGAGCCGGCTGCCTGCATGGCGGAGCCGACGAGGTCGAGGACGGCGTCGGTGCGGTACTCGCGCAGCAGGTCGTGCTGCTCCAGCCAGATGCGGCCCGGCCGGGATTTTCGTCCAGCGTCGGGGAAGCGCCAGGGAATGCCTGGGTGGGTGAACGCCAGCCGTGCGGCGATCGCAGCGGGTGGGCTTAACGCCGGCGTATCATCGCCGTCGCCCTGCTGCGGGGAGATGAAGACCGTGACAGCGCCCTCTTTGCCGGTGCCGGCTGAGATGACGTGGCCATGTTCGTCGATGAGGATGCGCCGGCCGGCCAGCGGTGAGCCGCTCCTCATCGTCTTGGCGAGATCGTCGTAGAACTCGGCCCACGCTGATGGGTCAATGGGTTGACCGCCGAGGCGGCGGGCGTGTGCCTCGGCCCATGCGGCGAGTTCTGTATCGCTCGGGTCGAGGGGCAGTTGGAGGTCGGTGGCCAGCTTTTTGAGCCGGCGCAGCCGGTGCGGGTGCAGGCCTGGATCGATGAGGTTGTCGATGCCAGCTGCGGCGACCGCCTCGGAGGTGAAGCGGGTGCCCTTGCTCTCCCACAGCCAGCCGCTGTTCAGTGCTGCGCGTGGATGCCGTCCACCCAGAGCCGGTATGAAGGCGACCTCGGTGATGTCCTCGCCCAACGCTTCGAAGGCCCTGATCAGGCGCGGTAGCTGAGGTTGCTGCCACGTCACTAGATCCAGGACCACCTCTGCTGGCATGTCCACCTCGCCGTCGAGGGCAAGGCGCGTGACGCGCGCACACAGGACGGCCGCCTGGTCGAGGAGGAGATTGTTCAGAGGGATCGTGGCGTCGAGGCTGCGCCGGTCAAGCCTGGCGAAGAAGGGGGCATTGACGAACCCGGCGAGCGGTGCCAGTGCGCCCTCTCCCATGGGGAGAAAGGTGTACAGCCGGCCTAGCGCCAACGGCATGCCGAGCGGCAACGCCACGCATACCTGCGCGGCGCCGCGCCACTGCTCCCAACCTCGGCTCAGGTGTCCTTCGCTTCGGCTGCGTGCGATCGCTTCCTTGATGGCGTCCTCTCCGACCCGCAGGCGCAGCACGAGAAAGCGCTGCGACCCTTGTAACGCCACTTCATCCACGGCGAGGTCATCGCGGGTGAACGTGGAGACCACGCGCCTGGCACACACTGTTCTGAGCACCTTGCTGTCCGGGCGCACCCGGGTGACCGTGATCTCCGCGACCCGGTCCAGGAACAGGTGGAACGGAACTTCCGATAACGTGAGCTCGTTCAACTGCCGACGGGCCCGGTCGCGGGCCTCAGCGGAGCGCAGCACCAGGCGCACCACGGTCGCGAAGCCCTTCGACTGGAGGGAATAGACCTCGTCAGGGCAGCCGTCCAGCGGAACGGGAACCTTGAGGGACGCGACGTTGTCCCTCAGCTCTGCCCCAAGCCCTGGCTGGTCGGGAGCCACGCGCGTGGCGAGAGTGTCGAAGTCGCCAGGCTGTGCGAACCGGAAGCAGTACCCGTCGAATGTGCCAGAGTCGGCGTCGGCGCGGCTGTAGATCTCAGGACTGTCCGCCAGCTGGAGCACACTCTTGAAGCCGACGCCCTTGTTTCCGATGCCCTCATCCGGACGTTTGTTTGACATGGCGATGTGGCACATTGCGGTGAAGTCACCGTGACCAACCGGACGGCCGCCGTTTGCCACGTACAACACGCCCCAAGGGCCCTCGTCCTCTCGCAGGAGAAACTCGAGTCGGCCGCTGGCTACGCCCGATGGATGAGCGTCGTGGCCGTTCTGCAGAAGCTCGACCAGCGTCCGCCCGTCATAGTCGGTCGCGACGATCCCTTCGATGAACTCCTTCTGCTCGCGTGTCGCGGGCTGGTCGATCTCCTTGCCGTACAGGTACAGCTTTGCCACACCATCAGCTTCGGTAAGGATTCGGCGGCGGAATTCCTCACGCATGACTGCACCCCCATCTGACGCCCGGACTACCTACCACTCGCTGGACAGCCCACCGACATCCTCATGACCACGCGTGCGTTGCCCAGCGGCCTACCCGTACCTGGTAGATCACGACTACGGTCGATCGTACGGCGCCCTAGACACCCACCCGATTGGACCGCACCAGATCCGGCCCTCATCGCATCCGCCATGCTCGACACCGGCTACGGCATCCACGAGATCGCAGAACGACTCGGCCACGACCCCCACCACTCTCATGCGCTACTACACCCGCGTGATGTCCAACGCTGCCATCAAGTCACCCAACACCTCGCACACCTCCTCACCGAATTGCCGCCATCCGCTGGTGTGGCGACGTCGCCCATCTGCTCTGGCTAAAGTTTCGGCTGCGCCCGCCGGGCTGAGTTGCGTTCGGCCGCCTGGTGCTGGCGAAGACGCTCCTCCGGCGTGGCCGCCGTCGGCGCCTGTGGTGGGATTCCCGGAGTGCGTGGGCCACACGGCGCGGGCCGGTGGCCGATTGTCTGATCCGCGCCACCTAAACGCGCACAAACTCCCGTGGCACGCGGCGCCGCCGCGGGATTGCCGCTAGCTTTTCGCGGCATGGGGCAGCACGGCGGGGCGTGGGACGGCGCGAGTATGGCGGGCCGGTCCGGTGCGGCGCCCGTCGTCGCGCCGCGGCCGGTGCTGCACGCGGTCGGTCCGCAGGCGGTGTGGGTGCCGCCGGGGCAGGTCCTCAACGTTGCCGGGCACCGCATTCCGGGTGGGATGTTCTACACCGGCCGTGGGTTGCGTGACGCGCGTGGCGGGAGTGAGCCGGCGTTGATCGACCCCGGTCTGCCCGTGGACCCGGCGCGGCCCGACTGGGACGGGAGTAATCTGCCGTATTGGCCGTCGTACGCGACGATCCCGCCGGGTGCGCGGGCGGCGTACTTGGCGTGGCTGGCTGACGGGCGCCGGTATCCTCGGGCTCCGATCGGGTATGTCTTCCTCTTCTTCTACGGCCTTGAGCGTCGGGTGCTGAGCGATCTCAAGCACGACGGGACCGTCCGCTACGAGCTTGCGACGATCGCGGTCGAGGTGCGGCGGCTGCTGGGCATCTACGGTGAGAGCCGGTCGTTCCGCTCGTACGCCACCGACTTCCTCACCGTGCTCGACCTGGTCGGCGACGGCAGCGGTAGCATCACCGTCCCCGATGAGCCGCCACCGGCTGTCGGGGACTGTTGGTCGCCGCCGATCGCGCTGCGTATCGGCCTTGGCTGTTTCGCCCGTGACGGTGAACCCGTCCCGGTGGAGTGGGCCCGTACGTGGGCCTGGTTCCATCCGTCGATTTACGCCCGTACCCCGCAGGAGCGCTGTCCCGACGAGTTTCGGGAGCTGTTCGCGATCCGCTATGCGGAACGGTTCGGTGCTGGAATCGTGCTCGGCGCCGGCGGCCGGCAGCTGACCAGTGAGTATGATCCGGCGAGCGCCGGCATCGGCAAGGTGACCGTGCGTATGCGGGCTCCGGACGTCCTCGAGGAGCCTTCGGCCTCGGCCCGCCTCCGCGATCTTGTCGGCTCCGTCACGAACGATCTCGACGCCTACAGCCGGTGGGTTGGCCGCAACCCTGACAAGCGGGGGTCGTTCGCCGAGGCCGCGTTGTTGCCGGGGGAGCTGCTGGCCGGCCGGGCCGGTCAGGTCGCGCCGCTGCGCGACTGGTGCGAGGAGAACGTCGAGCGGGGTGTTATCGACGCGGCCGACCTGCTGCGGTTCTGGGGGCCGGTCACGCCGGGTAAGGCGACGAAGGCCGAGTCCGTCGGGCTGGTGCAGCTGCTCGGGCGGCTCGGGTTCGGTGTCGAGCCGGACGTTCGTATGGGCGGCCCGACGCTCGCCGAGGGCCCGGCTGTGCTGTTCCGGTGCGGCCCGGACGCTCCGGCCTCTGCGCGGCCGCCGTATCTGGCGGTGACGCTGCTGCTGCATCTGGCCGTCGCGGTGAGTCAGGCTGACGGGGAGGTCAGCGCTGCGGAGCATGAGCACCTCG
This sequence comes from Dactylosporangium sp. NPDC005572, assembly GCF_040605515.1. NCBI lineage: Bacteria > Bacillati > Actinomycetota > Actinomycetes > Micromonosporales > Micromonosporaceae > Dactylosporangium > Dactylosporangium sp. NPDC005572. The sequence goes on from NZ_JBEXCY010000061.1 coordinate 7,794, forward strand.
TCGGGCATGTCCGGCAGGCGTTCCAGCTGACGGCCGCCGAGACCGACCGGCTCGCGGCGCACACTCGCTGGTTGACCGCGACCGGTGTCAAGCTGACCGGGCTGAAGCGGCGGCTGGCCGGATTGGACGCGGCGACCAAGCGTGACATCGCGGAGTTCGCCGTTTCTGTGGCTGCCGTCGACGGGGTGGTTTCCCCCGGCGAGGTCGCCACCCTCACGAAGATCTACAAGCTGCTGGACCTCGACGGCGGCGACGTCTTCGGCCGCCTCCACGATGCGGTGAGCGGGCCGGTCGTCGTCCGTGAGCGAGCGCCTGTCGATGACGAGCATCTGCTGCCACCGCGACCGGCCCGCCGACCGGCCAGCCCGATGACGCGGACCGGCTTCGCCCTGGACGACGCCGCGATCGCCGCCAAGCTGGCTGACACGGCGAGTGTCTCCGCGCTGCTCGCGACCATCTTCGTCGAGGACGAGCCGCAGGACGCGGCACCGGGCAAGCCCGCCGATCCGCCGCAACCGGCGGTGGCGGCGGTCGACGGGCTCGACGCGGCACATAGCCGCCTGATCCGGCTGCTGGCGGCGAAGCCGTCGTGGAGCCGCCTGGAGTTCGACCGGCTGGCCGCGGAGTGCGGGCTGTTGCCGGCGGGCGCGCTCGACGTGCTCAACGAGGCCGCGCTCGACCGGCTCGGCGACACCGTGGTCGACGGCGACGAAACGCTCGACGTGAACACCGAGATCCTTGAAGGGTTGCTGGCATGACGATCAACGCCGCCGCGTACGGCTCCCGCATCCGGCCCAAGGACCGCGACGCTGTCGTCCAGGCGCTGCGAGCCGGTGTCGTACCACGAACCGGTCAGCACCACATCCAGGTCGGCCGGGCCGCCGAGGTCCAGGCGCTCGTCGCCGACATCGACCGGATCGCCGACGGCGGCGCCGGCAGCCGGTTCGTCATCGGCGACTACGGCTCCGGCAAGACGTTCTTCCTCCAGCTCATCCGCTCGATCGCACTGGAGAAGCGGCTCGTCACCGTCCACGCCGACCTGTCGCCAGACCGGCGGCTGCACGCCACCGGCGGGCAGGCCCGGGCCCTGTACGCGGAGCTGATGCGCAACATGGCGACCCGCGCGAAGCCGGACGGCGGCGCCCTCGCCAACGTCGTCGAGCGGTTCGTGTCGCAGGTGCTGACCAGCGCGCGGGAGGCGGGGGAAAGCCCGCACGTGGTCATCCGGCGCCGCCTGACCGAGCTGTCCGAACTCACCGGCGGCTACGACTTCGCCGAGGTCGTCGCCAAATACTGGGAGGGCCACGACCAGGAGAACGACCAGCTCAAGGCGGACGCCGTGCGATGGCTACGGGGAGAGTTCACAACCCGCACCGACGCACGCAACGCGCTCGGAGTCCGCACGATCGTCGACGACTCGACGTTCTACGACCACCTCAAGCTGCTGGCCCGGTTCGTACGCATGGCCGGTTTCGGCGGGCTGCTCGTCTGTCTTGACGAGATGGTGAATCTGTACAAGCTGCACAACTCGCAGGCCCGCAACGCCAACTACGAGCAGATCCTGCGGATCGTCAACGACAGCATCCAGGGCACCGCCGCACATCTCGGGTTCGTGTTCGGCGGTACCCCCGACTTCCTCATGGACACCAGGCGCGGGCTGTACTCGTACTCGGCGCTGCAGTCGCGGCTGGTCGAGAACGCGTTCGCGGGCGACGGGCGGGTCGACCACTCCGGGACGGTGATCCGCCTGGCGAACCTGTCGCCGGAGGACTTCTACGTCCTGCTGATGAAGCTGCGGCATGTGTGGGCCGGCGGCGACGAGACGGCGTATCTCGTGCCCGACGCCGCGATCGAGGCGTTCATGGCGCACTGCGCCGGCCGGATCGGGGACGCGTACTTCCGCACGCCGCGCACGACGATCCGCAGCTTCCTCGACCTGCTCGCCGTCCTCGACCAGCACCGTGACCTCGACTGGCGGTCCCTCGTCGACGCGGCCGAGATCGAGCAGGACCGCGACCCGGACCTCGCGGCGTTGCCCGGGGCGGACCCGGCGGCGGACGACGACGACCTCGCGTCGTTCCGGCTGTAGCCGTGACCGGTCCGGTGTCGCAGCGCCTCTCGACGCAGTTCGGCCGGCTGCACCCCGCTGTGCAGCGGTGGGTGTACGACCAGGGCTGGCGCGGGCTGCGCGACGTGCAGGAGCGGGCAGTCGCGCCGATCCTCGCCGGCGACCGGGACGTCATCCTGGCCGCGGCGACGGCCAGCGGCAAGACCGAGGCCGCATGGCTGCCGATCGCCTCAGCGCTGCTCACCGACCCCGACCGGGCTGGCGTCACGGCCGTCTACATCGGACCATTGAAGGCGTTGATCAACGACCAGCGTGACCGGCTGACGGCGCTGTTCGGCGACCACAACGTCGCCGTGCACCGCTGGCACGGGGACGTACCCCAGTCGCAGAAGCAGCAGGTCCTGCGGGCGCCGTCCGGGGTACTGCTGATCACGCCGGAGTCGCTGGAGGCGCTGTTCGTGCTGCACGGCGGGCGGATCGCCACCCTCTTCGCCGGACTGCAACATGTCGTCGTCGACGAACTGCACTCCTTCGTCGGCACCGAGCGCGGCGCCCAGCTCCAGTCCCTCCTGCATCGCCTCGAGCTCGTCGTGCGCCGGGCCGTGCCCCGGGTCGGGCTGTCCGCCACGCTCGGCGACTTCACCGCCGCTGCCGACTTCCTGCGTCCAGGGCGCGGCCCGGACGTCGTCATCATCGAGAGCGCCGACGACAGCGGCGAGATCCGGCTCCAATTGCGCGGATACGTGGCCCGACGACCGAGCGAGGGCGAGGACCCTCCACACGAGGCCGCGATCGCTCAGCACCTGTTCGAGACGCTGCGCGGCAGCGACAACCTGGTCTTCGCCAACAGCCGGGCGGCGGTCGAGCACTACACCGACCGGCTCACCCGCATGTCCGAACGTCTGCGGGTGCCGAACGAGTTCCTGCCGCACCACGGCAACCTGGCCAAGGACATCCGCGAGCACGTCGAGGCACGGCTCAAGGACCGTTCAACGCCGGTAACTGCAGTGTGCACGTCGACGCTGGAGATGGGCATCGACATCGGCTCGGTCGACTCGGTCGCCCAGATCGGCCCGCCGCACCACGTGGCGGCGCTGCGCCAGCGCCTCGGCCGCTCGGGCCGGCGCGGCGACCAGCCGGCAGTGCTGCGGATGTACATCGCCGAGCAGGCCCTCGACGGGCAGTCCTCACCCATCGACGCGCTGCGGGTGCGGGTGTTCCAGGCCGCCGCGGTCGTCGACCTGCTCCTCGCCCGCTGGTACGAGCCGCCGGACCGGGACAACCCGCACCTGTCGACACTCATCCAGCAGGTGCTGTCCGTCGTCGCCCAGCGCGGCGGCGCCCACCCGGCGGGGCTGTTCGAGGCGCTGTGCGGGCACGGGCCGTTCGCACGGGTCGACCGGGCGACGTTCGCCGCGTTGCTGCGCGCGATGGGCGCGGCCGACCTGCTCGTTCAGGACCACAGCGGGCTGCTGCTGGCCGGCGGCACCGGCGACCGGCTGATCAACCACTACACGTTCTACGCCGCGTTCCGCACCGTCGAGGAGTACCGCCTGATCGCCGGCGGCCGGACCATCGGCACCCTGCCGGTCGACCACCCGATCGCGCCGGGCATGCTGCTGATCTTCAGCGGGCGGCGCTGGGAAGTCGTCGCCATCGACGGTCGTCAGAAGGTTATCGACCTGCGCCCGTCCGCCGGTGGACGGGTGCCGCCGTTCGCCGGTGGCGGCGGGGCGGTCGCGGATGCGGTACGGCGCCGGATGCTCGAGCTGTACCGGACCGCGTCGCCGCCGCGCTATCTCGACGCGGCCGCCCGCGCGCTGTTCGAGGAGGGCAGCGACGCGTATCGGCGGTTCTTGCTCGACGAGCGGCCGATGATCGGCATGGGCCGGGACACGCTGCTGTTCCCGTGGCGCGGCGACAAGGTGATGGGCACGTTGGCGTTGGCGCTGACCGCCCGCGGGCTCAGCGTCGGGCTGGAAGGGCCGGCCCTGTCCGTGCGCGGCGCGGACCCCGCCGAGCTGCGGGCCCACCTCGCCGCCCTGGCCGCAGCGGACCCGCCGTCGGCGATCGACCTGGCAGCTCTCGCCGGCGACCGCACCGTCGACAAGTACGACGATTACCTCAGTGACGACCTCGCCATCCTGGCCCACGCTGCACGAGCCGTCGACGTATCAGCGGCCTGGGACGCGATCCGTGAACTCGCTAATGCCACGCCGACCGGACCCGACGTCATCCTACCGGCACCCGCAACGGCGGCCGGTGCAACGGCAGCGCTCGGCCGGACCCCGTTCGCAGCGGTCGACGTCGAGACCACCGGGTTCGCGGCCCAGCACCACGACCGCATCGTCGAAATCGCGGTCGTCAAGCTCGACCCGGCCGGCGAGATCGTCGACCGCTGGACGACGCTGGTCAACCCCGGCCGCGATGCGGGGCCGACGCACACGCACGGCCTGACTGACGAGGACCTGCGGTCTGCTCCGCACTTCGCGGCGATCGCCCGGTCCCTCGCCGAGCGGCTCGACGGGCACATCCTGGTCGCGCACAACGCCCGCTTCGACGTCGGGTTCCTCGAGGCCGAGTACCGCCGTCTCGGCCTCGACCCCCACCCCCGTCCGACGATCTGCACGCTCGAGCTCGCGGACCGGCTGGGCAGCGGCGCGTCGCGGCGGCTCGCCGACTGCTGCGCGGCCGCGAAGATTCCACTCGACGACGCCCACACCGCCCTCGGCGACGCGACCGCGACAGCCGCGCTGTTCCGGTACGCCCTGCGGCTATTGGAGCCGGGCGACCTGGCCGAGCTCGGGTGCCGGCCGGCCTCGTTCCCAGTGTCGTGGCTCCGGGACCAGGACGGCGTGCTCGCGGCGCTGACGGCCCGGCCTGCGATACCGAGATCGGGGCGGCGACAAGCGGTCCACACGCCGCCGATCGGGAGCCTCGCCGGGATCGCCGCTCGCGTTGGGGCCGCGGCCACAGGAGACCACCGCGGTGACGCGTACCTCGACGTACTCGACCGCTCCCTCCGCGACGGGATGCTGACCGACGATGAGGGCGCCTACCTGCTCGAAATCGCCCGATCCTGGGGGCTCGGCGCAGCCGAGGTCGAGCGACTCAACGCGCGGTACCTCGCCGAGCTCGGCGCCGCCGCCCCGGCCGACCCGGCGACGACCGCCCAGCTGGTCCGACTGGCCGCCGCACTCGCCAGCCAGCCCACGCGCCCGCGCCGCTGAATCGAGGTGGATGACGTCGCTATCTCGCGGATGAGGACATGGGCCAGGGTGTGCAACAGCTAGGAACGCGGCGGTGGCAGCCGGGCGTCGGGAGGACGTCGTCTTGTCGGTGGCTACCGATTGCCTGCGCCAACGGACGTGAAAGGGATGGCGATGGATCCTCGTGAAGTTGGGCTTGGACGGCTGAAGGGTTTTGCCGGCGCCGCTGGACGGAGGGTTGTCGACAGCACGAGTGCCGCGAGGCAGCGTGTCGCTGATGCTGCTGGCGATGCCCAGGAGAGAGTGAAGCAGTCCGCCGAGCAGGTGAAGGCGAAGGTCGCGGACGTCAAGGGCAGCCTGTCGGCGCGGTCGTCTCGCAACCGCGCTGATTCCGCTGACTTGTCCGCGCTCAGCGTCGAGGCGAAGTTGCTCTATTGCCGGGTGTTGGTGAGCTTGGCGCTGGTCGACGCCCTTCTCGATCCTCGGGAGATCGCGAATCTGTACCTGTTCGCATCAACGATCGGTCTCGACGGTGAAGCGCGATCGCAGTTGCGCAGTGAAATCACTGGGGCGCAACGCGATGCAGCGAGCGGCGCAGGGGTTACCGACGCCACGGTGGAGCTGTCCAGGGAATTGCACGATCTCCTCGAGGAGGATCAGCGCGAGCCGGTGCTCACGGTGCTGGTCCGCGATCTGGTGCGCATTTCGCGTGCTGACAGGCATGCTGCGGACGCCGAGCGTGAGCGGATTGTGCTGGTCGCGGGACTCGTGTTCCCCGAGTCAGCTGACAAGGTCGTGCAGGCGACCGAACGGCTTGTGGTTACCGAAGAGGACTTCGCTTCCGGCAGGATCACGACCAGCCAGCTGGAGACGACCACCAAGGACCTCGCTGCCAAGGCGGCTGCGTTCGGTGCCCCGATCGCCGCGGTCAGTCTTGCCGGCAGCGTCTCCGGTCTCGGCGGGGCGGGAATCACCTCGGGTCTGGCGGCCCTGGGGTTCGGCGGTCTGCTGGGCCTGAGCGCGATGGTCACCGGGATCGGCACGGTGGTGATTCTCGGGGTCGCGGTCCATCAGGGCGCGCGTTACGTGCTGGCCACCAACGAGCGTGAACGAGAGAAGCGACGCGAGTATCTGATTCAGCAAGTCATCAAGCATCACCAGCGGGCAATGGCCGAGCTCACCGACGACATCGCGGGGCTCGCTCATCGGATGGAGGCCTACCTCACCCAGACCACGAGGAACGAAGAGCGACTCGCCACGCTCAGGGCCGAGTTGGCTGCCTTTGAACTGGCCCTGGTGAATCTGCAGACCAGTCAGGAGGCCTTCGAACGGCGGGAGCCGCTCCGTGTCGGGTGACCAGCTTTCGGCCGCTGCCTCGGTCGTGGCTTACCAGGCCGTCACGCTGACCGAACTGCGGGGCTTGTTCGACCAGGTGGAATTCGACCTCAAGGAGGTCCTCGAACGCGAACGTCGCGTCAGCGACACCCTGGACTCGGTCGAATCCGAGTTCGACGCGGTGCGCGCCCGTCTCCAGGCCATGGGCGTCCTCGTGCCAGCCCAAGAGTCCCAGTCGAGCGCAGTGACTACCGCGAGTGTCGAGACACCGAGCCGCCCCCGGTACGCCGTGCCCATCGTCCCGACCGAGGGCGACTTCGGTCAGCTCGTCAGGCTCGCCGAAGCCCGGTTGGGCCTGTTGGGTATCGATTTGACCCGGGACCCGCTCCCGCAGGTTCTGCCCTCCAGCCAGATCACTCGCAGCCTGCGCAGCTACGCCGAGGAGCATGGCGACGTCAGCTGGGACAAGACCGACTGGACGGTCGTTCTGGTTGCCGGCGTCCTCGCGACCCTCCTTGACGTCATCCTCGTCCGCATCCCGCAGGACTCCACCTTCCTAGACACGAAGTACGCGGGATCGCCCCTCACCAAGTGGCTCCAGGACCGTGATCGCGCACAAAATGTGCACGACCGCTTCTTCAAGCGGTTCGAGAAACTGGCCAAGGTGCCCTATGACGCCCCCACCACGCAGGCCACCGGGGGCCTGGTCAGCGGCATGCGGCCGGCTACCCATCGGCTCCAGAGCCTCGGCCACGATCCGGCCCTGGGTCTCCTCGTCGGCGTGGCAGATCTCATGCACGGCACCGGCACCTACATCGACAAGGCAGGGCACCTGGTCCAGGTCGCAGTCGACGCCACCCCGATCGACCTGATCAACGCTCTCATCACCCAGGTGCGCCATCTGCTCTCGGACGTCTATACTCCCGCCGGCCTGCAGCCTCCGTTGTTCAGCCTGCTGCAGCTCGGCCAGATTGATTCCCCGTTCGCTTTAGGCCCCTCCGGTGTCAAGGTGCCCTGGACCGACGTCGCCCGCTACATGTATACGAACGGCTACGACCTGCGCCATTTCTTCACCATGGGGATCACTCCTGGCGTCGTGTCCGCGATCATCCGCGGGTACTGGCTTCTCAAGAGCTACGCCACCGGCGGTACCGCAGCGCAACGGAAGCTGGAGCACGCCAAACTCACCTCCATGCTGCTGCTCGGACACACCATCGCCACCTCAGGCACGCTGCTCAAGACCGGGCTGCTGTTCGGCATGAACCCAGCCGCCCTCAACTACAACCAGATCCTCGCCATGGCACCCGCCACCATCGCCTGGTTCAAAGAAGCCATCGCCCGCGATCATCGCATCAGTCAGGCCCTGGCGAACGAATGGGAATCGCTCCTCACCGAATCCGACAGGCAATCGTGATCGGCGAGCCGAATCACGAGCCTGGGCAGACTGTCGATCTGACTGTCTATACATCGAATCCGCGGGCACATTCTCGCCTCGAAACGTGGCATGGTGGCTCTGGCACGGAAGAGGTTACTGGTCGAACCCAGTCGCCATGGTCCACGGCCGGCGGCAGTTGCGAGCGCAACCCATCAACCGTTCGAGTCACCGTGGCGATACCATTCGCGTGCGAGACGAACGCGGGACTTGCGCATCGCCTTGCAGTCCCTGAGTATGTGCCGACGATGGTCTTGCCGCTTGTTCCGCTCGTCGTCATCATCAGTGGCGGTATCAAGGGTCGGGGCGGCGTGGTCGCGGGTGCCGTTGGTGGCGCGCAGGTCAAGCGTGCTCGAACGCAGATGCGACATCACACGACACGCTACGAGCGTCGGTACGCCACTCACCTCGCGCGGTCGATCGAGCGCTTCGGATCCTCGACGGAGTCGAAGACTCAAACACCACCCAAGACGTAGGGATGGCGAAGCTCGATCCGGACGTCGCAGATCGGGTCCGAGGCGTCGTCGGCTCAGCCTTGGTCGGCGGCGCAACCCGGGCGGTCCTCCGTAAGGCCGTAACCAAGCTGGCGAAGGCCAGCACTGGGACGCCGATCTGGGACCTGCGCGGAGCAGCGCCAGAGCGTGCGACGCGTGCATTCCTCGGCGGCGGAGGTCTCGCTGCTGGCGGGCACTTGTCGTAGAGGCGCTGCAGGGTCCTTGTCATCGAGGTTCGGGAAGCCGAACCAGAAGCGGTTTCCGAGGTGGTGGGCGAGGAGACGGGCGCGTTCCAAGTCGACGTCCAAGGTCGCCGCAGGGTCGAGCAGGTTGATCGCGTGGCCGTACTGCATTGCGCATCGGCGGCCACGTGTTGAGCGAGCTCGTGAAGCAATTCGCCGTACACGGCGCGTATCGCCGGGGCGTCGTCGTCCGCCGGGTGTACGTGGTCGCCGAGGACGCCAGGGCGGTTGCCACGTCCTCGGCTCGGTCGTGGTACTGGTGTGGGTGAGTAGCTTCTGCTGAGCAGGCCTTCACGTTGACCTGTACGAGCGTCCGGCGGTCGCCGCCGGCGACGTGCTCACGGGGCGAGGACGGGGCAGCACGGAGCGGCGCAGCGCCATACGATCATGGCTGCGGCTTGGTCGGGAGGCTGTCGATCGGGCTGTGAACGAACGGGGGAATGCGTCGCTCGATCCGCAAGTCCAGCAGATACCGCAAGAAGGTGGCCCGGGTGATGCGCCGCTACCGAGTCCGGGGCTGCGGCTACGCCGGCGGGTGTCGATTACGATCCCGGACCCGGCCGCGGCGAAGGGCCTGGATCTGATCGGCCGGGACTTCACCGCCACGGCGGTCAATCAGCGCTACGTCGGTGACATCGCCTACCTGCCCGTCGGTGAGCGCGGGTTCCTCTACCTGGCCACCGTCATCGACCTGTACTCCCGACGCCTCGCGGGCTGGGCGATCGCTGACCACATGCGCACCGACCTCGTCGTGGACGTCCTGGCCGCCGCCCGACGCACCCGCGGCAGCACTCGCAGATGCTCTCGACCAACATGGCGGCGTCTCCGTCGCACTGTGGGGATATGAGTCGGCGCGTCTACAGCCTGCCCGGCAACTCGTCCACGCCGGGCAGTCCATCAGTCGTTCCTTCGCTCCACGCGGAGCCGCACAATAGCGTCTCGGTCACCCAGGCGGATTGCCATGAGCGTGCCATCCACGCACATGCGCATGCTCATTCGTCTAGTGCCCGGTCGTCGATGTGCTCGGCACCCATGACTCTGCGAGCGTATTCGGCGACGGCGCTGATCGAACGGGTCGAATGTCACTGTTCGCGGGTGCGGAGCCCTTCCAGTATCACGGTGAGGTAGCGGCGGGCGGTGGCCGCGCGGTCCTCGATGTTCGCGGCCGGATGGACGTTTGCGGCGAACGCCACCCCGCACATCAGCGGCACTATGTCGGCCTGGGTGATGGCCGGGTCGACCGTACTGGCCGCGTGCGCTCGGCCGATGAGCTGGCCGAAAAGTCCGGCGAGCCGTTGCTTCAGTTCGGTGGTGTGCGGCAGGACGTTCACCGGTGTGGCGAACACCGGAGAGAGCGTCGCGTCGGTGATCTGCGCGTGGATGGCCGCAAATAGGAAGTCGCGGAGTGCCGTCCATGGGTCGTCGTCGGACAGCGCCCGCTCGGCGCGCGAGACTAGCGTCTCGAGCCCGGGGGTGGCGAGGGTTTCGAGCAGTGCCTCCGGGGTGGGGAAATGCCGGTAGACCGTGGCCACTCCGACCGAGGCGGTTCGCGCGACGTCGTTGAGCTGGATGGGTGTTCCCCCGTCCACGAGCCGGCGGCCCACCTCGACGATGCGTTGCCAGTTGCGGGCGGCGTCCTTGCGCAGTGGGGCGGTGGTCATGCTCACAAGCATAACCGGATGACTCATCCGGTTATGCTACAGTGAAACGGATAGGTAATCCGATTAACGCGCAGGCCTCGGACCTGACCAACGCGTTGGAGCGGGCCCAGGCCGAGGGCTGGTCCCACGTCATTCTGGACGGCAAAGTCGTCGACGTCGACCAATGCCACGAGAAAACCGTCAGCAAGAAAGGCAGAACCATCGACGTGTGGTATTCCGGGAATACCCACGACTTCGGCGGAAACATCCAAGCCGTGATGCGCCCGGACGGACTGCCGATCTGGGTGTCCGGTGTGGAACCCGGGTCGATCCACGACCTGAGTGCCGCCCGGACACACGCCCTGGGCGCGTTGTACGCCGCAGCCACCCGCGGCCTGCCGACCTTGGCCGATCCCGGCTACGACGGCGCAGTCCACAGCGTCTGCACCCCGGTCAAACAACCCGCTGATGGACGCCAACTCGACATCGACACCCGCACCTACAACATGCTGCTACGCTCCATGCGCTGCATCGGCGAACGTGGCTTCGCCCTGCTGACTCAACGCTGGCGCGTTTTGCAGTACGTCACCGCCGCACCGACGAAAATCAGCGACATCGCCAGAGCCGCCCTCGTGCTCACGCACTTCGAGCACGGCTACCTATCTTGCTGAGATCACCTCACTGGCTCTTCGACCGCAGCCGGGGCGGTGGTGGTCATATCGCGACCGGCCATCTCTGCGCGGGCACCTGCTGGAGGAGACGGCCGCTTCCCGCACGCACCTCGCCGGCGATCTGGCGGCCTGGCGAGGTTGATCCACGCGTGATCCGGCGCGTCACTTGCATTGTCAAGATTCGGTCGCACCACCGCGGTGGCCTACCGTCCGGAGGAGGGCTGATGGTGTCGGGTGGCGTGGAGGGTGCCGAGCAAGGTGAGTGCCTGGGCGCTGGGGCTCTCGGGCTCTGGTTGGTAGATGACGAGGAGTTGACCCGGGGCTCCGCGGACGTCGAAGGACTGGGAGGTCAGCGAGAGCGGTCCGACGTCGGGGTGCTCGAGTTCTGTGGCGTCCTGGGCCTTGCCGTAGACGGCCTGTGACGACCAGAGCGCGGCGAAGGCTTCGCTGTCCTCGTTCAGCGTACGCACCAGCTCTCGCAGGCGGAGGTACTGCGGGTCGAGGCCGCTGGCGTGGCGCAGACCGGCCACGACGGCCTCGGCGAAGCTGTCCCACCGGGCGAAGAACCGCTGGGCCGCCGGGTCGAGGAACGTCATGCGGGCAAGGTTGTCCACCGTCTCGAAAGGAGAGAACAGCGCCTCGGCCAGTGCGTTGACCGCCATGAAGTCCTTCGCGGGGTTCAGCACGAAAGCCGGGACGCTGGCGTACCCGTCGAGCAGGTGCCGCAGCGGCCCGCTGACGGTCTCCCTCGGCGTCCTCCGAGCGTCCGGCGCCGTTCCGGCCAGCCGGTACAGGTGCTCGCGGGCCTGGTCGTCCATCCGCAGAGCACCGCAGATCGCTTCGAGGATCTGCGGGGACGGGCTTCGCTCGCGGCCCTGCTCCAGACGGGCGTAGTAGTCGCTGTTCATACCCACCAGAACGGCGACCTCCTCCCGCCGTAGCCCCGCCACCCGCCGCGTACCATACGAAGCCAGGCCGACATCGTCGGGACGCAGACGAGAACGGTGTGCGCGAAGGAACTCTCCAAGGGCGTTACCGGTCACTCCTTGAGTCTAGGCCGGGCTCCGACAGCGTGCCTGGGTATGCTACGTCCAGGAAACTTTCGTCCTGGCTGTGGACTGCGCTGGCGCACAAGGTTGCTGCATGACTGCCAAAACTTTCCTGATCACCGGGGTCAGCAGCGGCCTCGGCCGCGCCTTCGCCTTCGCCGCACTGGAAGCCGGCCACACCGTCGTCGGAACTGTCCGCAAGGGCGCCGACGCGACGGCCTTCGCCGGCCTTCACCCGGAACGCGCACACGCCCGCGTCCTCGACGTCACCGACGATGCTGCCATCTTCGCTGCGGCGAGCGATGCCGAGAAGGCAGTCGGCCCCGTCGACGTGCTGATCGCCAACGCCGGGTACGGCCTTGAGGGCACCTTTGAGGAGACCCCGCTGTCGGCACTGCGCGCCCAGTTCGACGTGAACGTCTTCGGCGCGGTGGCCACCATCCAGGCCGTACTGCCGTTCATGCGTGAACGCCGCCGCGGCCACATCGTCGCCGTCACCTCTATGGGCGGCCTCGCCGGCTTTCCCGGGGTCTCCGCCTACTGCGGCAGCAAGTACGCGGTCGAAGGCATCCTCGAATCTCTCGGCAAAGAGATCGCCGACTTCGGCATCCACGTCACCGCGGTGGCGCCGGGGTCGTTCCGCACCGACTGGGCCGGGCGCTCGATGACCAGGGCACCACGGACCATCGCCGACTACGACGGCCTGTTCGACCCCATCCGCGACGCCCGCCGCGAAGCCAGTGGCCGGCAACTCGGCGACCCCGCCCGCGCGGCCGCCGCCGTCCTGCACATCCTTGACGTGGCGCAGCCACCGCGCCACCTCGTCCTCGGCTCCGACGCCCTGCGAGTGGTCCGGGCCGGCCGCAACGCCGTCGATCACGACCTCGACACCTGGGAAGAGCTCTCCCGCTCCACCGACTTCCCGGAGTTACCCGCCGGCAGAGGCTGATGGGGATCGCCACCTCGTTCGGCGGCCTCTGACGGTGGCAGAGCCGAGCAGTCCGCAGTCCGCGTCATTGGGTGGGAGGTCAGGGGGCTGTACGACTGCGGACCATGAGGGGCTGCGGTCATGTGTGGGGCGGACTCTGCGGGCGGAGGTCGCGAGCCGGTCGGCAAGCGCGATGACCAGGCTGCGGAGTTCGTTCGGCCGCTCGATGACGAAGGGCCCGGTCCAGCAATCCGAGTGCCGATGGACAGCCTGCATCAGAACCTGACCGGCTTCGTTGAGGACTTCGTCAACGATTCCACCACGACGCCCTGGGGCAACCGGTCGACCATGAAGCTGCTGTCAGTGGAGGCGAGGAAGGCCGCCGTGGCCGCGACCTCGTTCGGGCGCCCGATCCGTGCGATGGCGATCTGGGCGCCCTCGTTCGCCTTGAATTGCGCGAGTTCTCCCTCCCCTACGAGTTCGGTGACCCCGGAGGTGCCGATCCGACCCTTGAGCTCGTTCGCCCAGGCGCGAACGGCCGCCTCGGACGCAGCGCAGGCGCCGAACCCGCAGTGCGATGGTCGGCGGCGGTGGAGGCATTGATGATTACCGAGGTGCCCTCGTTCCGCACCGGAAGTGCCTTGTGACCGTGAAAGATGGCGCTCCTGACGTTGACGCTGATCGTCTTGAGTCTTGATGGTCGTGAACGAAGCTGTGGCCGCGTTGGCGAACAGCACATCCTGCCCCTGACCGCGAGCAGCGACGATCTTGGGGCTCCGGTCCAGGTCGTTTGGGTTGGTAATGTCGCCCGGTACCGCCGTCGCACTCTGGCCGATGACCCTCACCGCGTCGTCCAGCTCGACCTTGCGCCGACCGGTGATGAACACGTGCGCAGCCGTGCGGCGGTGGCCCTGCCGATTCCCCGTGTGCCGCCGCCGGCGACGACGGCGGTCTTGCCCTCCAGTCCACGCATCTCTGACTTCGTAGTCGTAGCCGGCTAACTCGTTGGGGTCGGCGGCACCCTCGAAGACCGGGTCAACCGAGAGGAAACGGCCTTGGCTTGCCGCCGTTGTCGAGGGTGTACTCGAGCTCGACCTCGATGCGGATGCCTGGATTCAATACACGTCCGGAAGCACCGGCCACCCCAAAGGGCGTGATCTCGAGTCAGGCATTGGTTGCCGATGCTCAGCCGGTCGAGCTCGGCGTCAGCGGCCGCGCGCCCAATGATCCATCCGACCACGGTTGAGCCGAGGGGGAAGAGTGACCCGAGCCGGCCCGAAGTTCGTGTCGGAGAGTCCAGCCCTTACCGGGCCGGGCTGATTCGCGGGGTTGCGATCTCGAACGGTCGGAGATCGAGTTTGATGCCGTTCTCAGGGCGCCACGTTCGCTGATCGAGAGTGCGTTCGAGGAGATCGGTCGACCAGGCGGCGGTGAGGTCGGGCGACGCAATCGAGGGCCTCGTCGAGCACCACCTGCCAGGCAGCAGGCTCTACGCTATGGCCTACGGCCACCACCAGATCATTGGTTGTCAGCACAACACCCAATGATCAAGCGGTGGCCGTCCCACGTCAGGCCGACCTGCCGGGCCAGCATTGGAGAGCGACATGAAGCCCGACGAGCGGGTCGACGTCAGTTTTCGGATCCTCGACGGCGCAGAAGGCACCGAGCTGCTACCGGCCGGCACCAAAGCGGATCACATCCGGCAAGCACCGGAGTGGGAAGTCCGCGAAAGGTGGATGCTGGGCGCAGTGACGCTGCGGGTCGGGAACCTCGTCATGGAGGCCGAGCAGATGCCCCTGCTCGACGTTGGGCTCTCCCTGGAGTTCGCATTGCGCGACCTCGCCTTGCACGGGCGATCCGACTTGTCCTTTTCGGACGGGTCTCTGTTGATCCGTTTCATCCGCGACGCAGACCTTGTCGACGTGACCCGCTGGCAGTCGACAGCCCCCCGAGAGTGGCGGGTGACGACCACCGGCTCCGCCAGCTACGTGCAACTGGCCGCCGCCGCGGCTCGATTTCTGCGCGCGGTGCTCGATCTCTGCACCCAGGGGTGTCCCGACCTGTTGCTGAACAACGAGATCGAGCGCCTCTACCGGCATGCCGCAGTACGCGAATTTGGCGAAGCGCAGGTCATCCGGCACGCGCAGATGGTGCGGCGCCGACTCCAGTAACCCTCGTCGGACCCGCCTCGCTCATCATCGCCCACCACGTCGTAACGCGGAGGCCGCGGGGACTATGGCCTTCGCAACGCAGACGCCGCCCCTAGGACTTCTTGCTGAACTTCTGGTTGGCGGTGCCGGCACAGTCCCACAGCTGCAGCAGCGCGCCGTTGGCGGTGCTCCAGTCCCTTACGTCGACGCACTTGCCGACTTCGCTGTTGACTAGGTCGTGCGAGTTGTTGACCAAGAACCGCTGCGCCCAGCCGCCGTTACACCGGGCGAGCTGAACCTTCGTGCCGTTCGTCGAGGATGCCCAGGCGAGGTCCATGCACATGCCAAGCGCGCGCAGCGACCCATTGCCGTCGTTCGTCCAGCGCTGGCCTGCCGCGCCGGTGCAGTCGCGCATCTGCAGCTGTGTGCCGTCGATCGCGGTGTTGCCTGGCACGCTTACGCACTTCCCGCCGTATCCGACGATCATGTAACCGGACGTGGCCGCTGGTGGTGCGGTCGTCACGCCCGGCTTGGTCGTGGATGGCACCGGGCCGACCGGTTTGGTGGCCCCCGGGGGAGTGCTGCCGCCGCTGGCGGGTGGCGGGTTGCTCCCGGCCGCGGCCGCGGGTGGCGCAGGGGAACTGGCGGCTAGGCTCGTCGGTGGCCCGCCGAGCCGTGGGTCTTTCGCGTAGTAGTCGACGTAACGCAGCACTCTGGCGTTGAACTCGCGGATGTTCGGTGCGTTCGGCACCCCGCCGGCCTGTTGGACGGCGTCTGAGCCCCACTGAAACGCGGCGAGTGCCATTGGGTACGCGTCGGTGCCGAACCCGGCGAGGTCGTTGCTCAGCCCGCACATTGTCCGGCCTAGCGCCGGGATGGCGACCATTGGATCCCAAGGTGACTGGCCGGCGGCGCCGTACTTGTTCCATACGGCCGGGAGGAACTGAGCGATGCCCTGTCCGCCGTTTGTCCCGATCAGGTTCGGGTTGAACCCCGACGCGGCCATGAGCTGCGCGGCGATACGCGGCGGTGTCATTGTCTGGCAAGTGCGCCCGGCCGCAGTGACGGCGGCGACGTACTCGTCGGGCACTGGCCGCGGCTTGGCGGTGACCGCGGGCGCCCCGCTCGGCGAGCTGTCCGGGACATCGGAGCCGAACTCGGGCTGGCGGGTGTACCAGACGGCGTACCCAGACACTCTCTCGACGTAGCCGGTGACGGCGGATGGGATCGCCTTAGCCGTCAGTACCGCGTTGAGGCCGGCCTGGTGTGCCGCGAGCGCGATGGGCCACAGGTCGCCGTTCATCCCGACTCGGCGCAGCTCGCCAACTAGATCGCACATGTGGTGGGCGAGTGCGGTGATGCTCGCCGTGGGGTCCATCCGCGGTGCGTTGGGCCATGGGATCCACCGCTGCCACTGCTCGTCGGTCAGTCCGGCGATGTCGGACCCGCCATTCGTGGCGCTGGCGTTGGCGTTGAATCCGGACGCAGCCATGACCTGCGCGGCGACCCGCGGCCCGGTCAACGTCGGGCACGACAGCGCGGCCTGATTGATCGCCTTGACGTGGGAGGCCGGCACCGGCACCCCGGGCAAGGCCGGGTCGACCATCGGCGACCGCCGCTCAAAACTCGCCGCTACTCCGCCGCCGATGATCAGGGCAAGAACCAGCAGGCCGAGTGTTCGTGGGCTGGGCTTGCGGATGCGCCCTCGCTCTTTGGGTTGTGCCTGCACCGCCCGGAGGCGGCGCTGCCAGTGATTACGGTCAGCGTCGTTCGGCGTCATCGCTCAGCCACCATCTCTCCGACGGGCAGCGGGTCACCGGGCACAACGGACGGCACTCCGCTTCGGTTCACAAATCGATGAGCGGATGTTCCCAAGCGCCTCTGTTGTCCGGTCGTGGTGCGCATTCTTGTGCGCATTCTTGTGCGCATGAGTCGTGCCGGACGACGTGCTGACATGGGTCACACCTGCCCGGCGCTGGGCCGGCTCAGCCGATGCGGCCTTCGTCAGCGTCCGGCCCCGCTCGGTGGGCTCCACGGCGCTGACCATGTGGATGGGCATTGACGTGGCGCCGACTACGTTGCCGATGCGGTTTCGGTGGCGAACCGCACGGCTGCCTGCCGGCCCTCGCACACGTAGCAGGAACGGCCCGTCGACTGCAGGTACGCCACGTTCAGAGCGACGCTCGACTCCCATGGTTTCGGCGCCAGGGTCGTCTCGTCGGCGACCGCGTTGCTGCTCTCCGCTGTACCTCCTTGCCCGATGACGCCGCCACGGCGCCTGGATCCGCCGGCACGGCCGCGGCCGCGCGGCAGGCACGGCGGGTCGCAGAGGTGCTTATCGACGCCGCGCTCCGCCACGGCGGCGACGCGTAGTCGCTGGCGGCGCGACCCGGTCATCGGCTCCTGTCACCGCCGCTAAGCCCTCACGTGTATGAACGCCCGCCGCACGCCCGATGCCGATCGGCGGCATGTTGCCGTACGGGCACGTGGTGCGAGCCCTTCGGGACGTCCAGCAGGTCGTGCCAGACGCCGACAGTGCCCCCGCTGTCCGCGCAGTGCGCCCAGAAGTGCCGCTGCGCCGAGCGGTGCGGGCCGGCGCCGGTCCGCAGCATCATCGTCTGCCGCGGACCCGGCCCGGCGACCAATGGGTAGCCGTCCGGGGAAGGCCACCTGTTCGTGCAGCACGCTCGGCATGGTGGGCAGCCGGAGGCGGGTCTTTCACCAGCTGTCGATCCTGACCCGAAGAGGAAGTCAATGACAGTTTACGGAGGTGCGCGCGTTCACCCTAAAGAGTGAGGAGTCTTCGCGGGGTGAATTCACATACGTTGCTCGATGGCCGACGGGGTGCCATGCCCTCGCCATTGCAATCAAATTGGTGTAAGCAAGGCATGAGGTGTATGTCCTTGCCAGACGGGCGTTGGATGGGAGCAGACGGGTGGTGACCAGGCGAGATCTGGTGCAGCGCGATCCGCCCGTTCGCGTCGAGGTTATCCACGAGAGCGAGCGCACCCGGGTCACCCGGCTCGTCGGCGCCGGGGGCGCGCAGGTGCGCAAGGAGCCGCTGGGGCCGGACGCCCCACGGCGGCTGCGGCACGAGCAGGCGATCCTCGAGCGGCTGCGCGGCATCGACGGCGTGGCCCGGCTGGTGGATGCGCCGCACGATCCCGGGGCAATCGTGCTGGCCGATGCCGGCAGCGTGAGACTGGTCGACGTGGCTAAGCCACTGGCGTTCGACGCCCTTGTCGGGACGGCGGTGGCACTCGCCCGGGCGGTGGCGGGGGTGCATCGGTGCGGGGTGGTCCACCGCGACGTCGCGCCAGCGAACATCGTCGTCGCGCGCGACGGCGCGCCGTGCCTGGTGGACTTCGCGCTGGCGACCGTGCTGGCCGAGATTCGCCCGAACTTCACCCACCACACCGAGATCGTGGGGACGCTGGCGTATCTGGCGCCGGAGCAGACCGGGCGCACCGGCCGTTCGGTGGACCAGCGGGCCGACCTGTACGCGCTCGGCGCCACGCTCTACGAGCTGGCGACCGGCCAGCCGCCGTTCGGCCGGGTCGGCCCGTTGCAGCTCACGCATGACCATCTGGCCCGGCTGCCGGTGCCGCCGGAGCGCCGGAACCCGGCCGTGCCCGCACCGTTGTCCGACATCATCATGCATCTGCTGGAGAAAGAGCCGGACAACCGCTACCAGACGGCAGATGGCCTGCTGTACGACCTCGAGCGGCTGCGGGACGCGGGCACCCGTGCGGCGGCCGGGCTGCGGGTCGGCGAGCGCGACGTTCCGCTGCGGCTGGTGCCGCCCTCGCGGCTGGTGGGTCGTGACGCGGAGGTGGCGGCGCTGGAGTCGGCGGTCACGGACGCGCTGTCGGGCTGCTGTCGCGGGGTGCTCGTCGGCGGGGCGCCGGGGGTGGGCAAGACGGTGCTGGTCGACGAGCTGCGACCGATGGTGACGGCCCGCAACGGTTGGTTTGTGGCGGGTAAGTTTGACCAGTACCGGCGAGATCTTGAGTTCGACGCGGTGTACCAGGCGTTCCGTGCGCTCGGCCGGCTGCTGTTGGCCGAGCCGGAAGGCGAGGTAGCCAGGGTTCGCGGGCGGATTCTGGCCGCGGTCGGGCGGAACGCGGGCCTGCTGACGGCGGTCGTGCCGGAGTTCGCGGCGCTTCTGAAGGTGCCGCCCGACCCGGGCGACCCGCTGACCGCGCAGGTGCGGGCACAGCATGTGGCGGCGGAGGTGCTGCGCGCGGTCGCCTCGCGGAACCGTCCGGTGGTGGTGTTCGTCGACGACCTGCAGTGGGCGGGGTGCACACCCCTCGGCTTCATCGACGTCGTGCTGTGTGACAAGCCGGTCGACGGCCTGCTGCTGGTGGGCGCGTACCGCGACGGCGAGGCGGGCGCCGCGCAGTCGTCGCCGGCGTCGTTGTCCCGGTGGCGCGGCCAGCCCGGCGTCCGGAGCCTGCGACTAGCCAACCTGCCCGAACCCGGTCTCATCGACGTAGTCGCCGAGATGCTCCACTCGGACCGGGCCGCGGCCGCTCGCCTGGCCCGGATGATCAAACCGTACACATCCGGCAATCCGTACGAGACGGTGGAACTACTCAACGCGCTGCGCCGCGACGGCGTGCTGGCATCGACGACCGCAGGGTGGCACTGGGACGCGGCGGCTGTGCACGCGTACCTGGGCCGGTCGGAGGTGGCCGGGCTACTGGCGAAGCGGGTCGAGGCTGTGCCGCCGGGGTCGCGGCAGGTGGTGGAGGCGATGGCGTGCCTTGGCGGACGGACCGAGTTGAGCGTGCTGCGGACCGCCGTCGCCGTTCCGGTCGACGCGGTCGAACAGGCGCTGGCACCTGCGCTGGACGAGGGCCTGCTGGTGGCGGAGCCAGGGGAACGGGAGGCGGTGCGGTTCCGCCATGACCGGATCCGTGAGGCGGTATTGCGCGGGGTGGACCCGAGCCGTCGGCGCACGCTGCACTTGGCTATGGCCCGGAGGCTCGCCGCGGTGGCGGAGCTGTTCGCGGTGGCGGCGGAGCAGTACCTGCCGGTGGTCGACGCGGTCGACGATCCCGCGGAGCGGAGGGTGGTAGCGGAGCTGCTGCGGCGCGCCGCCGGCCAGGCCGCGCTGATCGGGGACTTTGTGCTCGTGGATGCCCTGCTGGCGGCCGCGCTGCGGCTGATCGATCGGGACGAGACGACCGCTTTGATCCAGGTGCACACCGGCCGCCATGCCGCGCTGTACGGCCTGGGGCGCCTGGACGAGGCCGACGAGCAGTACCGCATGATCGAGAGTCTGTGCAGCGGCGCCCGGGACCGGGTGGGCGCGACGTGTGTGCAGGTGCGCAGCATGACCCAGCGGAGCCGCTTCGCGGACGCGATCGATCTCGGCGTCGAGTCGCTGCGGGAGCTCGGCATCACCGCGCCGCCGACGGACCGGCTCCCCGCCGAGCTCGACCATCAGTTTGGACGGCTGTACCAGTGGTTGGACCGCACCGACAGCGCCGACGACCTGGCCCGCCCGGAGGTCACCGACCCGACGCTGCTGGCCACGTCCCAGTTGCTCAGCAACGTCCTGTCGTCGTCCTACCTGGCCGCCGACGCCGACGCGTTCAGTTGGCTGTGCCTGGAGGCGCTGCGGATCTGGCTCGATCACGGCCTGGGCCCGACCCTGGTCGGGACCGCTAGCCACGCGGCGTACTACCTCGTGGTGCTGCGGGGTGACTACGCAGCCGGGTACCGGGCGATGCGCCGACTCCTGGCGCTGGGCGATGCCCGCGGCTACGAGCCCGACACGTCGCAAGCGCGGCTGCTGCTCGCCCTGCTCTGCTGCTGGTTCGAGCCGGTCGAGAACGGCGTTGACGTGGGCCTGCGGGCCCGCGAGGGGTTGACCGCGTGGGGCGATCTGACCCGCGCCAGCTACACCTACTATCCGGCGGGGGTGGGCCTGCTGGACGGCGCGGCCTCGCTGGACGCCTGCGTCGCCGAGGTGGAGGCTGGCCTTGAGTTCGTGCGGCGTACCGGCAACGAGCAAATCGGCCAGTGGCTTGACAGCTACCGGTGGCTGGGTCGTGTGCTGCATGGCGAATGCGCGCCCGCGGCCAGTGAGGCGGTGCCCGACATGTACGTCGGCAACCCGCTCGCATTGTTCCATGCACACGTCAACCACGCGCTTGCCGCCGCCGTCTTCGACGACCCGCTCGCCCTGGCACGGCACGCGGCTGCGGCGATGCCTCTGCTGCCGACGGTGCTGGGGCTCTACGCGACCGCGCTGGCCCACGTCCTGCACGGGCTAGCCCTCGCTGATCAAGCCCGGGACGCTCACGGCGGCGAGCGAGACGGCCTGCTGTCCGAGTTGAACGAGGTGACGGGCTGGTTGGCTGCCCGCGCCGCGGACGCGCCGGCGAACTTCCTGCACCTGCTGCGGCTGGTCGACGCCGAGCGGGCCTGGGCGGCCGGCGACTTCCAGGCTGCCGTCCTCGCCTTCGACGCCGCACGCCATGAGGCCGCACGGCAGCGGCGTACATGGCAGCGGGCCCTGATCGCCGAGCGCGCGGCCCGCTTCCACCTCGCCCACGGCGTCGAGCACACGGGTCATGATTTACTCGCCGAGTCGCGCCGGGAGTACCTCGCGTGGGGTGCGACCGCGAAGGTCGACCAGCTCGACTGGGCGTACCCGAGCCTACGGCCACCGTCCGAGCCCGATGCCGAGCAGCGCGGCGACCGGCCCGGCGACGTCGTGCATCACCGGGCTACTGTCGCCACCGGCACGCTCGACCTGCTCGGCCTCCTGTCGGTCTCGCGGGCCCTGAGCTCCGAGACCAGCGTCGAGCGGTTGCATGCCCGCGTCGTGCGGCTGCTGGGTGCGATGACCGGCGCCACCGCCGTCCACCTGGCGCTCTGGAGCGACGAGCGGCGGCATTGGGTGCTGCCGGCGAGGCCCTACGGCGCGTCCGGTCTCGATCGCGCGGTACCGCTGTCCGTGCTGCGATTTGCCCGGCGCACCGGCGAGGCGCTGGTCGTCGGTGACGCCACCCGGGACGACCGCTTCGCCCGCGATCCCTACCTCGCCGGTGCGACTCGCTGCTCGCTGCTGGCCGTGCCCATCCATACCCGCGGCACGATGCAGGCCGTCCTACTGCTGGAGAACCGCCTCATCCACGGTGCGTTCACCGCCGAGCGGCTCGACGCCGTCAAGCTGATCGTCAGCCAGCTCGCCGTGTCACTCGACAACGCCCACCTGTATGCCGAGTTCCACCGGATCGCCGACGAGCAGGCGGCGCTGCGGTGCGTCGCGACGCTGATCGCCCGCGGTGTGCGACCGGATCTCGTGTTCGCGGCCGTGGCCGAGAAGGTCGGCACGCTCTTCAACGCCGACGCCGCGGCGATCGTGCGGTTCGAGTCCGACGGGGACGCGACGGTGATGGGCGGCATCGGGTTCGAGCACACCCGGCTGGTTTCGCGAGTCACGCCCCACCCGCGCTCGGCGATGGGGCTGGTCCAGGCGACGGGTCGCGCGGCTCGCTGCGACGTGGACGACCCCACGTCACAGAGCCTGCCCGCGACCATCGTGTCGGGTCTGTGCTCCGTGGTCGCGAGCCCGATTGTGGTCGAGGGCCGGGTCTGGGGCGTCATCAGTGCGGGGTCCCGGTGCGAACGGCTGCCGCCGAGCACCGGGCAACGCCTGGCCGACTTCACCGAGCTCATTGCGACCGCCATCGCCAACGCTGAAAGCCGCGCCGAGCTCACCACCTCGCGCGCGCGGATCGTCGCTGCAGCCGACCAGGCCCGCCGCCGCATCGAACGCGATCTGCACGACGGCGCCCAGCAGCGGTTGGTCTCCCTGGTGCTGCAGTTGCGCGCGACGCAGGCGGCCATGCCGTCCGAGCTCGACGCGGTCGGCGCGGAGATCGACCGGGCCGTCAGCGAGGCGAAGGGCGCGCTGGATGGGCTGCGCGAGATCGCGCGCGGCATCCACCCGGCCATCCTCACCGACGGGGGCCTCGGCGCGGCGCTGCGCACGCTCGCCCGGCGCTCGCCGGTCCCGGTCGAGCTCGATGTGCGCGCCCCAGCGCGGCTGCCCGAACCAGTCGAGATCAGCGTGTACTACTTCGTCGCCGAGGCGTTGACCAACGCGGCCAAGCACGCACGCGCCTCATTCGTCACGGTCGCCGTCGAAGCCGATGTCACCGCCGGCATGCTGTACGTCGAGGTCCGCGACGACGGCGCCGGCGGCGCCGACTGCGCCCGGGGTACCGGCCTGGTCGGCCTCAAGGACCGCGTGGAGGCGCTAGGCGGCACGATCTCGTTGCACAGCCCGCGCGGGGCCGGGACCACCCTGCGCGTGCAGCTTCCACTGGCGCACCATGAACCATGACTCGATCGACACGATCGCTGCCCTCCACGGCCGGTCTGCCGGTCGAAGCCAATGTGCGTGCATGCCGGCAGCCCGGCTGGGAGGCAGGGCGCCTTGAACGTCATCGTCGAGGCAGCGCTCTATGAAGTTGATCTGCGAAGGACCACCTTTGTACCGGGTGTTGCGGTTTTTGTTGCACTGCAACGGGTTTGGCGTGTCGCCGCCGGATGAGCGGGCAGCTAGTGACCGTTACCCACCGTTTACCCGGAAGGCTGAATGTCGAGCACCGCCGCTAGTTCGCGTTTAGTAAGGCCCTGAGCCACTGGTTGATGGCGGCGATGGTGACGGTGGCTTCGAATCGGACGGCGAGTTTGATGCCCCTATGGATGTCAAGCAGGTGAGGGCTGGGCTCGAGTGATCAGTTGGTAGAGCTCGCGGGCGATGTAGCGCTTGAGGCAGCGGATGGCTTCGCGGCGGGTCTTGCCTTCGCTGGTTCGTCGCTCGACGTAGGCGCGGGTGCGGTGATCCCAGCGGAGTCTGGCGATGGTGATGGTGTAGAGGGCGGAGTTGGCACGGCGGTCGCCGCCTCGATTGAGGCGGCGACGCTGGGTCTTGCCGGATGAGGCTTCGATCGGGCTGACGCTGCAGAGAGCGGCGAAGGCGGCCTCGTTCGACATGCGTTCAGGGTTGTCGCCGATGGCGAGCAGGAGGGCGCCGGCGGTGTCGGGTCCGACGCCGTATTGCTTGAGCAGGGTTGGCGTGTGTGCGTCGATCGCTTTGGTGATGCGGGCGGTGAGGTCTTCGATCTGCGCGGTGAGGTGAGCGATCCGGGTGGCGAGCAACTGCAGCGTGTATGCGGCTGCGGACGCCGGGTCGGTGGGTGCGGTGGCTTCCAACTCGGTGCAGCGGCGGACGAGTTTGGGCAGGCTGAGCCCGGACAGCGCGTCGCGCAATGCGGGGTCGGCGCGAACGAGGACGGCTTTGAGCTGGTTGATCGCTTGCGTTCGGGACTTCGTTGCGGAGTCTTTCGCCAGCCGGAACATGCGCAGCATCTCCACTGGTCCGTCGCCGGACTTCGCCAGGGTGGCGGCTCGCCCGGACAACACCGCGCGGGCTGCGGCTTCCGCGTCGACGGCGTCGGTCTTGCCGCGCCGGCGCCGCTCGCCGCGATCGGGCTGGTTGACTTCGACCACCTCGACGCCGGCCTGGAGCAGGTGACGGGTCAGTGCGACGCCGTAGGAGCCGGTGCACTCGACACCGGCGCGGCGGACCGGCCCGAATGTCCGCGCCCACTCCAGCAGCTGCTGGTAGCCGGCGGTGGTCGTGGGGAAGGTGTTGGTGCCGGCCAGAGCACCCAACTCAGTCAGCACCGCGGCGACATGCACGTCCTTATGAGTGTCCACGCCCAGCACGACGTCGGCGGTGGCGCGGGAATCGTGACCGCAGGGGGTTGGGTCGGGCATGCTGGACATGGTCGGTCGGCTCCTGATGGCTCGGGAACGGGTGGCCGTCACCGGGCCGGCAGGGCGGTCAGGACTGTGATGGTGCCTTGTTCGCAGCAAGGCCCCTATTGAGACACGTCAGCCGGTCCGGTGGCAGAGCGTCGCCTCGAAACCTGGGTCGACAGATCAAACTCAGGGCACGAACGTTCCGGCCGGTCGTAGCGCGGGTCAGACCAAGGCTCAAGGCGACGCACCAATATCCTCACAGTCGTATCGGGTGGCCATGGCTCGGTGGTGTTTGAGCTGGTTGATGCCGCACTCGACCGCGTGGCGCAGGCGGTAGAGGACCGGGTCGATTGTGATCGGGCGTCCGCCGCGGGAGCCTTTGGCCCGGCGGTGGGCGTCCTGGTCGGCTTTGCTGGGGATGCATGCCCGGATCCCGCGCCGGCGCAGGTATGCCCGGTTGGCGCGGGAGGTGTAGGCCCGGTCGGCCAGGACCAGGTCCGGTCGCTTGCGCGGATGTCCCGCACCGACGCGGGCTACCGCGATACGGCCGAGTACCACCGGCAGTTGCGGGCTGTCATTGCGGTGACCCGCTGTCACAACAGTGGCGAGGACTTTGCGGCCTTGTTCGCAGACCAGATGGGCCTTCGTGCCCCACCCGCCGCGGGAACGGCCCAGCGCGTGATCGGCCGGCTCCGCCACGAGCCCGCCAGGTGGTTCTTTCTGCGCGTGACCGTACGGCGGGCACCGGCGGCGTGCTGATGCGCGCGGCTGATCGTGGAGTCCACGCTGACAGTCCAGCCGATACGCCCCGCCGCGTCCGCCAACTGTTGCAGACCGGCCAGAACCCGAGCCCACGTGCCGTCACGCTGCCACCGGCGAAACCACCGATACAACGTTTGCCACGGCGCATACGCTGCGGGCACGTCACGCCACGGCGACCCCGTACGCACCCGCCACCGGATGCCATCGACGATCTGCCGCTTGCTCCACTTGGGCGGCCTGCCCCAGCACGGCTGCGCAGGCAGCAGCACCACAAGATGCTGCCACTGCGAGTCGCTGAGGTCATGCCGCCTCGCCGCCACTACGCTGGCCACGAGGTCTCCGGTATGAAGTTCTGCTTGGTCGCTGAACCATCTACCGGAGACCTCTTCAGTTATCGACCACCGCCACGCCCCGACTCCAGAACCGGACCGCTTACGAAACGCGGCCTAGAACAGCGAGACCGCCCCTGCGTATAGGGACGGCCACCGCCACCGGCCACACCCTGCGCCGTACGTCTGTGGACCACCGCTGAGCAACGAAGCACTAGGCTCCGTCTCCTTCCTGATTGTCCTGACCAAATTCGCGATAGAGGCTGGGCAGCAATCGAGCTAGGTGTGTCATGCCGGCCTGGTCGTTCGCGAACTGCTCGTAGGCCGTCATGTCAGTGACGAGCGACTTCTTCAGCCCCAGCGCGCGCAGAGCTGGACCGATGTCGAGCCCGTTCCTTCCCAACAACACGCGATCGCCGATCCAAAAGCGCGTGCGCAGCTCGAACCCGCCCTCGATTTCGCGCGCCAGACGAAGCATCCGGCCTACCCGCAGACCGTTCGTCATAAGTTCCCCGAGCACGCTCGCGCCGATCCCAGCCTCCGCGAAGCGAGTGCCGTCCAGTCCCCAGTCAGCAGGCTTGACGAAGTGGGTACCGGCCTTGACCCGAGACGCACCCACGTACTCGACGGTCCACGCCGTGTTGCCGATATAGCGCTGTTCGTGAGTGAGGCCCGGCCGGGTGAGCGCGTCACGATCCTTCATACCCACGCCGACTCGAGTGTAAGGGTGCCAGAGGATGTACCGCTCGTCTTCGCCCGTGAACCACCAGAACCACCATGCGAGCATGTCGCTGGTGGCGCCTGGGAAGAAAGTGCGGCTTGCGACGTAGGCGGTTCCATCTGGGAGCAGGCAGTATCCATTCTCCACCGCGTGGTCGCCGCCGTCGAGAAGGGTGCTCAGCTCGTCGGGGGTAGTCCCGAGGGCATCTCGGTGATCCATCGGAGCACGCAACGCGGGGAGGACGTCGCTACGCAGGAACAGTTCTCCTTCGAAGTAGCGGGCGTAAGGGGTGTTCCGGATGCGCTGCGCATTGGCTGCGAAGAGACGCTGGTTGGACGTTGGGAAGTAGGTGACCGGCACCATGCCGGTTTTCTGGTCTGCCATCGTTGACCTTTCAATAAATTTCGGGGATGCAGTCGGTGAGATCGACGCGCAGGGCTGTGCTTGTGCTCCTCGGTGAGGAGGGGCTGTTCGGGGCCTTGAAGGTGCACGGCTTGTGCAGCGGGTGCTCCTTGCCGACGAAGGTGGAGCGCCGAGGTTGAGGCTCCGGGCGGGGTGACGGGTCGGGTGGCGCCGTCGACGATGGGATCTGGAGACGCAAACCGGCCGCGCTCAGGCGACCGCCGTTTCGAGAGCAGCTTGGATACCGCGAATGCCGGCCACGATCATGCGAATGCCTCGGGCGTAGTACTGCTCTTCACTGGAGCAGGAGGCGAGGGCGTTAGCGGCGGCTACGACATGGGGGTAGTGGCGCGGGGAGAGCGCGGTGAGCGTCGCCTTCTTGGCGCGGATGGCGTCGTCACGGGCTTCGGCGTCGGCGCCTCGCCTGCGGCCGGGCTCGGTCACGACAAGAGTGACCACTGAGCACAGCGCCTGGCTGGCTGTCTCTGCGGCCGCCTCCACCCCGAAACCGGCCTCCGTCAACAGCACGAGCATACGTTCGGCCACAACAAGACCGGGATTGGAGTCCAAGATCCGGCCGAGGATGAGGCCAGCGGCATTCGGGTGCGGACGAAGGGCGGCTACGAACGCCGTCAGCAAGTCGTGCGTCTGCTCGTGCCACGGGCGTCGGTCCGGTGCCGGGATGGCCACGCTCGCCAGCAGCCGCTCGGCCAGCGAGTCAAAGATCTCGTCCTTGTCCTTGAAGTGCCGGTAGAGCGCCATCGGAGTGACGCTGTGACGCTGGGCCAGGCGCCGGACGGTTACCGACTCCACACCTTCGTCGTCAGCCAACGCCAGCGCCGTTTGGGCCAAAATCTCCTGACTTAAGCGCCCATGTGCACTCATGTTCCCCTTGCCTCCTGGTCGGCCCCTCGCGGGCTAGTGTACGTTGCACATCTACGCCGTACATGTACAGCATAAGCTTACACGGTACACCTACGACACGTAGGCTCACAGTTCGATGGGGTAGGTAATGCAACGCGAACGCAATCCCTGGGGCACGCTGGCCGTATTGGCGCTCGCCCAGTTCATCGTGGTGCTCGACGTGACGATCGTGAACGTCGCGTTGCCACGCATCCAGACCGATCTAGAGTTCTCACCCGACGGCCTGCAATGGGTCATCAGCGCCTACACCCTGCTGTTCGGCGGCTTTCTGCTGCTGGGCGGCCGGGCTGCTGACCTGCTGGGCTCACGACGGGTGTTCGTCATCGGCCTCGTACTGTTCGGGGTGACCTCATTGGTCGCCGGGCTCGCGCCCTCGCCCGAGACGCTCATCACGGCGCGGGCTGTCCAAGGGCTGGGCGGTGCCTTGCTGTCCCCGGCGGCGCTGGCGATCCTGACCAAGACCTTTTCCCATGGCCGAGACCGCAACATCGCCATGGGCGTGTGGGGTGGGCTCGGCGGCCTCGGCGGCACCTTAGGCGTCGTGGCCGGAGGGCTGCTCGTCGACTCGTTGAGTTGGCGATGGACGTTCTTCGTCAACGTCCCGATCGTTATCGTCTTGCTGTTCCTCGCGCCCGTCCTGGTATCCCACTTCCCCCGCCACGAGGGTGCACGCGGAGGCTTCGACATCGGTGGCGCGCTGCTCAGCACCGTGGGCCTCTTGGGTGTGGTGTACGGCGTCGTACGCTCTGAGCCGCTTGGCTGGGGTTCCGCCGAGGTGATCGGCTCTCTCGTTGTCGGTGTCGTGCTGCTGGTCGCCTTCGTTGTGGTCGAGGCGCGATCCGAGGCGCCGCTGG
The DNA here is from genome assembly GCF_040605515.1 of Dactylosporangium sp. NPDC005572. Taxonomy (NCBI): domain Bacteria; kingdom Bacillati; phylum Actinomycetota; class Actinomycetes; order Micromonosporales; family Micromonosporaceae; genus Dactylosporangium; species Dactylosporangium sp. NPDC005572. The sequence goes on from NZ_JBEXCY010000061.1 coordinate 36,799, forward strand.
TACCCCTCCGGCTCTTCCAGTCTCGCGCGCTGAGCACGGCCAGTGGGGCTCTCGCTCTCAACGGTGCGGCCTTCTTGACCATGTTCTTCCTGACCGCCATCTATATGCAGCAGGTCTTGGGTGATTCGGCACTGGAGACCGGCGTGAAGCTGCTGCCCATGGGCATTGCCGCCATTGTGTCGGCCGTCGTGTCGACCCAGTTGGTCCATCGGTTCGGCACCCGGGCCGTGCAACTGGGCGCCCTGCTCATCGCCTTGGTCGGACTGTTGCTCCTGTCGCGTGCGGGCGCCAACGCAAGCTACAGCACGGACCTGTTGCCCGGCCTCATCCTGTTCGGCATCGGCATCATTCCTATCGGCGTGACGGCCCAAGTCTCAGCTGTCGCCGACGTCGCCCACCACGAGGCTGGAGCCGCCTCTGGCGTCGTGTCCGCCTTCTACCAGGTCGGCGGAGCGCTGGGACTCGCCATCGCCACCACCCTGGCGGTATCCAGCACCACCCACTCCCTTGCGCAGGGGGCATCCGAGCATCTGGCCCTCGTGGACGGCTTTCATCTGGGGCTGATCGTGGCGGCGGTCTTCGAGGTCATCAACATCATCGTGACTCTTATCTCGCCCAGGCTCACCCCCACCGCGGAACAGATCGCCGAGGCGACCACCGGCGCTTGACAGGGAGCGGAAACGCTGCGGACCAGGCCAAAGGCTGGCCACGACGTGATGGACCGGGCGGCTGCAACGGAAAGCCGCGGCTGCGAAGCCACGGTGGTGATCTTCGACGATCTCTAAAGGGCGGCCGTGCGGCGTCCCGTCAGCGAGATGCTGGTGTCCATGTTGGACAGTGACGACTCGGCTGGCTCGTGCGTCCTGGGCGAGCGCTCGGCGATCAACTAGCGCTCGGGCAGGCTGCCATTGCCGTTGCCGGAGATGTCCCGGTTGGTCGGCTGGCTGCGCAAGCGGAGGGTGTGACCGCACGCCGCGGGCGGTTGCCGGCGGTAGTGCTACCGCACGCCAGGTGGCCTGGCGTGCGGTAGCGCGCCTGCGTCCGGGACTAGGTCCTTGCGACGGGTCCGGGCCGACCGGACGGAGCGGACGTGGATCTGCACGCACAGAACCAAGGATGTGTGCCTGGCCCGGTTGGTCGAGGTGTGGACGATCTGTGGCCGGCGATCGTACGGCGGACAGCAACCGGCGGCAGAAGTCGACGAACACACTAGGGGTCCGATGGGCTGCTGGACGGTGGCGATCGCTGCCCGTCGGTTCGTCGAGGTAAACGCGATGTGACTGAGCGGTCACCGATCCAATGTGACGCTTGCCGCGCCGAGTACGAACGAACGGCCCAACTGCGTCGTTTGGAAGCGTTGCGCGTATCTGCAGGGCAGTAAGGGTGAGGCCCGGCCCGCAGTTTGGTCTGTTCTTGTCGGCGGACGTGAACCGCATGCCGCGGCGGCGCGTTGTGCGGTCGTGCGCGGCCGATGGTGGGTGCGCTTTGAGCGAGGGAGGCCGGCCGTGGCTGGAACATTGTGCCCGGACCGGACTGGGCGTCACGACTGGAGCACCGCCTATCTCGTCGTCCCACCCGCTCGCCAAGCGGCCAAGTGCGCAACGCGCCAACGTTACGAACTACGTCCCTCCCTGACTGTTCAACTGCGCACGGCGACGAGACGGACCTCGATCACGGACGGATACACGATGAACCTCCCGGGCACTCCGCCTCGCCGCCACCAGCGCGGTATGTTCGGCGGCACCGCCCGAAGCACCTGGACCTGCTGCCCGACGTGCGGCGTGCCGCCAGCTCCGTCGCAACGCGCCCGCACTGGAGGCAGCGGGGTGCGAGGCAAGTTACGCGGATCGTGCCATGACACTCACGAGCGCGTCGTCTGCCATTTCGGTTTTGCACCCAGGTCGGTCAGACCTCCCAGGCCACCACGACGCATTCGCCGGGCAGCCCGCAGCACGGGCGAAGCTTGTGCGGTCTCCTCGGAATCCCCGCCGAGCGGGGCGGCCGCCCACACCTGCATGCACCAGCCGATCTGTTACCGGCAACAAGCCCAGCCGAACATCCTGCATCGAGGCCGTCCGTTGTGACCCACATCCGATTCACCGCAGTGCTGCTCACCTGCGCCCTGCTCGCCGTGACGGCTGCCGACCACGGTCACCTCCGTCTGACCCACGCAGCCGAACCGGCCAGCGAGCGTACCGAACGTCATTGGGTCACACCCCAAGGTCGGCTGCTCGCACTGGCGGCGCACCTCGCGCCCACAGCGAGCGACCTCGCGCCCGGAACCGGCAGCTGTGTGCGCCTGCGCCGACACGTGCAGATAGGCGCCGCCATCCTTGTGGTCGAATCGACGCGGTGGATCACCTCGACCGGCGCCGGCGCGGTCGCAGAACGCCGGGTCAGCCTGAACGGTGGCAACGCCGACACCGCGCCCAGCCTGTCTAGCCTGCTCGACCAGACGTCATACGTCGTGACCACCTATGCGCCCGGCCAAGTCCGCTCGCCCGTCGGTGACCCGGTCCCAGCCGACGCCGACCTCCTCGCGTCGCGCATCGCCGAACGCACACATGGCGCCGCAGAGTCAGCCTCTGTCATGGCGGCGCTCGCCGACCTAGCCGGAGTCCGCTACCTCGACGCGGGGCAACGGGCCGGGGTCCTGCGTGTACTGGCCATGCTGCCCAGCCTCACCATCGTCGGCGAGCGCACCGACGGGGTCGGCCATGGCAGCATCACCTTCCAGTTCGACGACGACACCACCACGTACACCTTCGCCGTCGACGCGGCGAGCGGGCGGTTGCTGAGCTACGAGACAGCCGACCTCGCCGCGGGCCGACAGACAACCCTCCTGCTCCGCAGTACCCGATGCAGCTGCCCACCGTCCGCGAAGTCGGCCGCGACCACGCGCTTTTCGCCGCCCACCCTGCACAGCCCCATATCCCGGCCAGCAGCAGGCCGCGTCTGCCCGACATCACCGTACGGCACGTGGACGGCGCCGGAAGGCGTGTCGATCGCAGCGCCATGGCTCCCGGAGGTGCCCTGGTGACCCCCATTCGACCCGTCCATGCCGGCAAACGCCACACCGGGAAACACCGCATCGATCCTGACACGGACGCGCGGCCCACGGGCATGCCAGCTGCGGAAACCTCGACTGAGCTGATCGACCAGGCGCATGCGTTGTTGGCGGCCTACCGGTTCCCCGACGCCTATCAGAGGCTGCTCGAGGTTCGCTCCCTTATGGAGCATGGGGTGCCCGTCGAGCACACGGACGCATTCGACGCCATCCGTATGCTTGCTGAGAGCATGGTTGCCCTCGGCTGGCCCGACGAGGCCGAAGCACTGCTCGATGACCTTGCCGCCTGGGGCGGCCTCGGCCCCCACCAGTTGGCGATGCTCGCTATCACCCGCGCCCGGATGCTGGTCGCACAGCGGCGGCTCGACGATGCTGAGGCCTGCTACCGCGACGCCGTCGCGCGCCAGGACGATCCCCGGGCCCGGTGGCCAGCGCTGCTGGCGACGGCGGGTGTGGCCAGGATCATCGCCGCCCGTGGCCGAGGCGAGACCGCCGAACCAACCCTCACCCTGGCCTATCGGTGGCTGGTCACGGAGTACGGTACGGCACCGGTCGAGGTCGTTCGGGTCGGTGTCGAGCTGGCCGAGTTGCGCTCGCGGCTGGGCCACCATGACACCGCTCGAGGTCTCGTTGCCTCGATCTATCCGGCCGCAGCCAGCACTCTCGGCGCAGTTCATCCGCTGGTCGTGCGGTTGGCGGCCGTGGCCGATGACCTTGAGACGGAACGGCACGAGCGCGACCGGCCGTCAACAGCGTCGACCAGCTCCCGCCGATCGTCGACGGTCGCAGCAAGACGAAACCGGCCGGATCGGCTGCGTCAGGGGCGTTGGCGGGGTGAGGCGCGGCGTCCGCTGCCGTACTGGTTACTCGTCGGTGCGGTGGTGTGCGCCGGCACCGCCGCAGCAATCGCCGCGGTGATGATCACCATCGCACAGGTGCTGCCGCCACGCGAACCGGGACGGGACCGGTCGCCGATGGCCAGCGCCGTCACGATACAAGCATCACGGTCGCCGCTGTTGCAGCTGGCTACAGATGTGCGGATCGTGCGGGACGCCGGCACGTCTCTTGACGTTGCGTGGACCGATCCAAGCGGCGGGCGGCGACCCGCGCTGCTGTTCGTCGCCAAGGACAGCGCACCAGCCGTCGTTGCCGCGACCGTGCCCGCCGCAACCACCAGCTACCGCCTCACCGGACTCGACCCACATGCACGGCAGTACTGCATCGGCGTCGCAATCGCCTACACCACGACCACCGTGCGCGCCGCCGACGTGTGCACCAACAGACCCAGTGCGGTCGGGACACAGGCATGACGTTCTGGCGCCGCATCACAATCGAGAGCGGGAGACTGCCGGGCCGATGACACTGTCTCGGCCGGCGCCGCGGGGCCCGGCGGGTCGATTGATGCGACCGTGCGGCATCCACCGTGCCGCTACAACTCTTGGCTCGGCGGCAATGGCGGACATGGTCGATGCCGTTCTGCTTGGCGGCGATCCTTATTATGACGGTCCCACGCATGACAGCGCCCGCACCCCTCACGTTCGGCGAACGTCCCGTGGTGACCGGCAGGCTACCGTCATCCGTCCGTGGCGTTGGTGGTCATCCCGTCCGCAGTCCGCCGTCGACCCGTAGGTCGACGGCGTTCACCGCCCCGTTTTCCAGGAGGAATATCGCGGCTTCGACCACCTCCGCCGAGGTGGACAGTCGGCCGGTCAGGGTGCAGTTGCGCGCGTACTCCTGCCGTTCGGGTTTGTCCCGCCAGAATGGGGAATCCTCGATCATCCAGGTATGCAGTGAGTTGACCCGGAGTGGTGCCAGTTCGACGGCGAGCGTCCGGGTCATGCCGACAACTCCGGCGTTGATCGTCGAGACGGTGGTGGAGCCAGCATATGGCCGGTCCTTCGCCATGCCTCCGAAGATGAGCACCGAGCCGTTCGGTGACAAGCGGGTGCGGAGGGCGGCCGCCACCGCGTGGTAGCCCACCAGCTTGAGCGTGGTCAACCGGATCGCCTTGTCGATGTTGTAGTCCACGATGGTGTTCAGGTCCCGCTCGATGGCTACCAGTGCGAGACGGTCGACCTGACCGGTGCTGGCCAGCGCGGCGGCGACGTCGTGCGGTTGGTTTAGGTCAACGGCGAGGCCGGTGGCTCTGGCGTCGCTGCCCGGCGGCGCGCACAGAGCATTGACTTCCGCTGCGACCTTTTCGGTGCGCTCGGGGTCACGACCGGTCAGTACTACCGGGCGGCCTCTGGTCAAATAGTGTTTTGCCATGTCCAGGCCGATCCCTGACGTGCCACCGATAATTACCACAGCACCCACGGCTGTCCTCTTTCTTTCAGGGAGGCATTCAGACTGAACGACGCGTACTCTCGCGACGGCGCTAAGACTACATTCCGTTGATGGTTAACCCCGGTCTTCTGTTATATAGCCCACATTGATTGTCTGGCCTTGATGTCGAGATGGGCAGGCGAATCGAGCTCGACGCGTCTGAATCTGGTCGGTGGCCCTGCGATTGGAAGGCTGAAATCGCCACGCGCTACGGGTGGCGAGGTGTCGTGGTCGAACGGCCGCACCTGCCAGCTGCCCGCACTCGGCCCAGCTATCAACCACCTGCAACGCTTCAGGATGCGCCGCTGGGCGCTGCCGCATCCTGCGTCTCCGCTCCGACGGCGACGTGTTTCGAGCCGATCCATGTCGCTGACTCCAAGTATTCACACCTCCGCATGATGGGTGCTGGTCGCGGCGGCGCGACCGCTCGGCAAGGTCGCCGTGCACGCATCGGGCGTGTGCGCTGGAACGGGCGTTGGACGTTAACTTCACCACCGCGATCTGTCGACGATGCGCATCTATGCATAGATCGGCCCCGGCAAAGATCTTCAACTCGCCGGAGCGGAGGCGGTATTTCGGCGACCCGGGTGAATGTATCCGGCAACCCAGCTTAGGTCATCTTTACGTTTCGCTTAGGTCTGCACTGAACGGCTTGGACGGTCCGGGCTACAGGTAGGCGGTGGTACTGGGTCGCCTTGGGGTCGTGTAGCGCCCTGGGCGTGATCTGCGGCGGTGGCACGCGCCGGGGCCGGCGTGGGGCACGTCGGAGGTTCATCGTGGAGCCGCATGGCAGGGGACGCGGACGGCCCATTAGCCACGATGGCTCTCAGTCATGCAGCATGCGGTCCAGCAGCCAGCTCACCACGGCCTGCGCCGCGCTCGACAACAGGCGGCGTGCCCAGGAAGCCCAGGATCCCCACGGTTCGCGGGCCGGGGTGGCGGATGGTCCCGTCGTCGGTCATCGGTCTCCCATTCTCGCTTGCCGACGGTTGCCGGGCCTTCAGGGGAACCTGGCCGGCGGACGCGTCTCCGGGTTGCGACGGGGGACCGGCCGGCCCGCTGTCGTGGCGCGGGCGGGTGCGACGAGTGGCGACGGATGGCAACGAGTGGCCGTCCGGGAAGGTCGGTGCAGCGCGCGCCGGGCCCGCTGATCTCCGGAGCTGATGGGCCCTCGCCATCGGCCCGCGTGGCGTTGCTGGGAGTTGCTGCACGGTTCGCGCCGGTGGGCGGAGGGGCGGGTTGTGCCGGATCGACCGGCGCGCAACGCGCCGTCACCTTTCGAGCATGTGGATGAGCGTGGTGACGAGCCGTTCGAGGTAGTCGGCACTCGCTGGCAACTGCGTCACGAAAAGCCGCCAATAGAGCGGCGCGACCAGGAAGTCCAACGCCAGTTCGATGTCGACGTCTGCGGGCAGTTCGCCGCGCTCCACGGCACGGCGCAGCATCCGCGCGGCGTTTTCCCGCCGGGGTGCGCGGACAGCGGTCTTGAGCGCGTCGGCGAGGGCTTCGTCCCGCGCTGCTTCGGCGAGTAGATCCGGGATGATGCGGAAGGCGAGCGGATGACGGAGGGCGGATAGCGCCTCGTCCAGAAATGCGGTGAGATCCCCACGCAGGGTGCCGGTGTCGGGCGCACCGATCGTCGAAACAGCGACCTGGGAGGCGAGTGCGACCGTCATCTCGCGCTTCGATGACCAGCGACGGTAGATGGCCGCCTTCCCGGCGCCGGCACGCCTGGCGACGGCCTCCAGGGAGAGCTTGCCGTAGCCGACCTCGGCGAGCTCTTCGAAGAACCCTTCGATGAGGGCCTGCGTCAGCTCGTCCTGCAATACCGGCCCCCCTGACGGGCGGCGGCTTGGTGATGCGACACCCATCATGTTTATAGGTTAGCACGAGACGGAACGGTGCCGTCTCGGCTAGTGTAACCGATAGTCGAGACGGAACCGTTCCGTCTCGACTAAGAGACGGCGGCTGTGCCAGCCCCGAGTAAGGAGACGGTCATGCGGTTCCTCTTCGACAACCCCTCGTTCTCGTTCGAAGCCTTACGCGCGGCCGGGTTCGCGACGTACGGCGGCGCGGACTTAGGCGAGATCTTGGCCGCCGCACGCGACATCGCGGACGGCGGCGAAGATGCCTGGCACCAGACCTGGAAGACGACCGCGACCCGGGTCCAGGCCATCGGCGAGAAGTCGCTCGCCGGCGGGCACCGTGTCAGCGCCCGGGAAGCACTGCTGCGCGCGTCGAACTACTACCGGACCGCCGAGTTCTTCCTGCGTGACCACCCAGCCACCGACCCCGAGGTGACCGCACTGTCCACGCTGTCCCGCGACACCTTCGCCCAGGCGATCGCGCTGTTCGACACGCCGGTCGAGCCGATCGAAATTCCCTACCAGGACACCACCCTGCCCGGCTACCTCTACCTCGTCGACGACTCCGGCGCCCCACGGCCGACCATCGTCTACACCAGCGGCTACGACTCCACACTTGAGGAGTCGTACTTCGCCATCGCCGCCGCCGCGCTCCGCCGCGGGTACAACGTGCTGGCCTTCGACGGCCCAGGCCAAGGCGCGGCGCTGCGCCGACAGGGGCTCGTCTTCCGGCCAGACTGGGAGGCGGTCATTACACCGGTCATCGACTACGCCGCCGGCCGGCCGGAGATCGCGGACGACCGGATCGTCCTGTTCGGCTACAGCCTCGGCGGCTTCCTTGTGGCCCGCGCTGCTGCGTTCGAACCGCGCATCGCAGCGCTCATCCTCGACGACGGCATCTACGACTTTCACGCCGCCTTCGCCCGGGTGCTTCCCCCTGCGCTGGCCCAATGGGTGGCCGAGGAGCGCGACGACATCGCCAATCCAGTGCTGGCGATGCTGGCCGGCGCCAGCACCGAGGTCCGCTGGGGCCTGCACAACGGCATGTGGGCGCTGGGCGCCGGGTCCTACGCGGATCTGCTGCGCAAGACCCGCGACTACACCCTCGAAGGCATCGCCGAGCGGATCACCGCACCGACGCTCGTCATGGACGCCGACGCCGACGCGTTTCTCCAGGGCCAGCCGGCCAAGGTCGAGCAAGCACTTGTCAACGCGCCGACCACATTCGCCACGCTGAGCGACGCCGAAGGCGCAGGCGAGCACTGCCACATGGGCGCATTGGCGCGAGCGCACCAGGTCATGTTCGACTGGCTCGACGCCACCCTGCTGAAGCGGTAGAACACTGGTAGTCCGATCTCTCTGGCTTGCCCCTGCCGATGCTGGAGGTGCGGCTGGCCCAGGTCGACGCGCGGCTGCTGCCTGCGGCCACCCAGGCTACCCAGCTGCACGGCGCCATCGCCTTGGATTCCAGAGCTGGACCGGCCCAACCCGATCGTGATCGACGTCGGCCGCCGGCGACGGCTCGGCCCTGCCCGCTGCCGACGGCGGCCTCGATAGGGTCCTGTGTGTACAACAGAGCCCTGCCTGCCGCGTCGGGTCGAGGTTTTCGCCGACCCAGGCCATGGCGGGGGTCGACGCCGACGGTCCGACTGTTCCCGGCCGTTGGCGAGCCAGCCGAGCTGCACCGTCACTATCGTGGTCGCGCGAGTCAGCGGCCTCACGTCATCCAAGCCCCCCGCATCGTTCCGCCTGATACGACGAGAGCGGTGGCCTCGCCTCCTGCGAGGCCACCGCCATCCTGTGCTCGTCCAAGCGCTGTCGCTGACCGCCCGCTGCTATCCGGCGTGGCGCGCGATGGCATACAGGTCGCGGGCGGGGGGCCGGTGAGCTGCCGACCGGTCGGCCACACGATCCGCAGGCAGCGCCGCAGCGGGGGTCCGACAACGGGCACCGCGGCTAACGTGGCGGTGGCGAGTTCGGTGGTGACCGCGAGGGAGCTCAGCACTGCCGGGTCGCTGCCAGCAGCGACTGCATGCTTGATCGCGGTTGTCGAGGACAGTTCCAGCATCGGCGTGGCGATGGGGCCGCAGCCACGTTCGCGCAGCGCCGCCTCGAGGGACCGGCGGGTGCCGGACTCGGCCTCCCGGGCGACCAGCGGTGCGGCGGCGAGCTCGGCCGGGTGATCCCGCGACGGCGACGGGCCCACGGGTGGCTCGGGGCGACGAGGCGGTCCTCGGCGACGGTCTCGGCGCGCAGGCCGGCGGGTGTATCGGGGCCTTCGACGAAGCCGATCCCGGCGTCACCAGCGAGGACGCGTGCGGCCACCTGCGTGGAGTCGCCGGCCTACAGCACGGCGCCGAGGCTGGGGTGCGCCCGGCGCGGCGCCACCAGCCAGCCTGGCAGCAGGTATTCGGCGATGGTCTGGCTGGCCGCCACCACGAGCCGGCTGTCCGCGGTGGCGCGCAGCGTGGCGACGCCCGCCGCCAACGCTGCCGCCGCATCGACAGCGGCCCGGGCCCGATCCGCGACCAGTGCGCCGGCCTCCGTGAGCGTGGACCCCTGCGGGGTGCGGTGCAGGAGCGGGACACCGAGCTGCCGTTTCAGCTGCCGCAGGCGGGCGCTGGCCGCCGGCTGGGAGATGTGATGCGCCTCGGCGGCGCGACCAACGCTGCCGAGCCGGACGACCGACACAGCAGGTCGAAGCTGGTCAGGTCGGTCACCAACGGTGGCAAGGGCATAACGCCAGCCTATGAGGTCACAATCGATCGCCGTCTACCGGTGCGGCCGTTGCCGTCGGACATTGAGACACGTGACCGCTTTGATGGACATTCCGATCGCCGCACGCAAGCCAGGACGCCCAGAAGTGCTCGCCTACCTGGGACCGAATTGGTTCGCCTCAGTGATGGGCGCCGGCATCGTCGCCAATGCCGCCGCAGTATTGCCGCTCCATCTGCCCGGACTGCGACTCGCCGCGACTCTCGTATGGGCCTGCGCGGGGCACCTGCGTCGGGACAGGGCGACTGCGCTCGGGCACGCAGCCGATCCGGTGATGGCGCAGTTCTGGGGTGCGCCGCCGATGGCGGCGATGCCGGTCGGTGGGGGAGCGCTGCTGCTGGGCCGGGATTGGCTCGGACTCCATGCCGCGGTGGCCGTCGACGGGGTGCTCTGGATCGTCGGTACCGTCGGCGGCTTGATCACCGCGGTCGTGATTCCCTACCTCATGATGACGCGGCACGAGATCGGTGCGGATGCTGCGTTCGGCGGGTGGTTGATGTCGGTCGTGCCGCCGATGGTGTCGGCCGCCAACGGCGCCCTTCTGGTGCCGCACCTGCCGGCCGGGCAGCTGCGGCTGGGTGTGGTGATCGCCGGCTACACCTTGTTCGGCGTGAGCCTCGTCGCCACGCTGATTATCGTGACCCAGCTCTGGGCCCGGCTCGTCCAACACCGCATCGGCCCGGCCAAGCTGGTACCGACCCTGTGGATCGTTCTCGGCCCGCTCGGCCAGTCGATCACCGCAGCCCACCTGCTCGGCGCTGCGGCCGCTGGTGTGCTGCCGGCCCCGTACGGCCCCGGCGCGCAGGTCTTCGCCCTGTTCTACGGTCTGCCCGCGTTCGGGTTCGCGCTGCTGTGGCTCGCCTTGGCCTTGGCCATCACCTGGCGGACGCTCCGCAACGCTGACGGCGGCCTGCCGTTCACACTGGCCTGGTGGAGCTTCGTCTTCCCCGTCGGCGCCCTCGTCACCGGGACCCTCGGCCTCGCCACGCGCAGCGATGTGCGTGCCCTGACCGCGTTGGCCATCGTGCTGTATCTGTTCCTCGTCGCGTCTTGGACCACGGCCGCCATCCGCACCGCGCACGGCGCCTGGCGGCGACATCTGCTCCGGCCGCCGACCTGAGCCTGGCCTTGCTCCGAACCGTCGCACACGACCTCGCACGACGGACACCCGAATCGCATGATCGAAACGCCGTCAGATGGGGGACTACAAGACCATCGACGCCGCTGACGGCAAGTCGGTGAGGGTCCAGGACAGCTGCCTGCTGTGAGTGCCGAATCCCCAGTCGACAGCCTGTTCGATGACGGCCAACAGCACGGCGTGCTCGGAGGCGAACCACGCAAGTGCGTGCTCATGATCGTTGAGAGTATCGGGAGTCACGCCGGGTTGTGGGGTGGCCGGCCTGATTAGGCTTCTGTGAGGGTTGAGTAGAACAGCGCCGGCGTGGGCGGTGTGGAGGTAGTGGTCGAGGGCTCGGTGTACCGCCGAGTGCAGCTCACCATTGGACTCTGAACGATGGGCGAGTTCTTTGGCGTAGGCCCGGAGTAGTCTGTGAAGCGTGTAGCGTCCCCGCGTGCGTTCGGTGACGAGGTGTGCGCGGCCGAGCTCCTCCAGCAACAGCCGGATCTCAGCCGGCGTCCTGCCGGTCAGGCTCGCCGCGGCCGGTGCCGCGATGTCTGGTCCTGGATGGACACCGAGCAGCCGAAACAGTTGAGCGGCGTCGGTGCTGAGTGTGTGGTACGACCACGAGAACACGGCTCGTATGTCGGTTGCCGCGTCACCACCGTTGAACGCGTCAAGGCTGCATTTGGACTCGCGGAGTTGGTCGGCCAGAGCTGCGACTGGTAGGCGGGGATGAGCGCCGGCACGGGCGGCCGCGATGGCAAGGGCGAGTGGCAGCCGTGCGCACCTGGCGACGACTTCGTCCAACGCGTGCGGTGCGACAGGGCATCGGGACTGGTCGATGCGATGTTCCAGCAGTTCCCGTGCCTCGCTTGTCGTAAGGAGATCGAGGGTCAGCGGATGCGCTCCTTCAGCCGCGACGAGACTGGTGAGCTCCGTACGGCTGGTCACTACGACCAGGCAGCCTGGCGCACCGGGCAGCAGCGGGCGAACCTGCTCGGCGTCGCGAGCGTTGTCGAGCACGACGAGCACCCTCCTGCCCCCGAGCAGGCTGCGGTACAGGCTGACGAGCCCGCCGACGCTCCTCGGAATTCGCTGGGGCGGGATTCCGAACGCCTCCACAAACTCGCGTAGCGCCTCGACCGGGCTCATCGCCGAGCCGCCAGGCCCAAAGCCCCGCAGGTCGATGTACAACTGACCGTCCGGGAACTGATCGGAGACCCGATGGGCCCAGTGAATCGCCAGGGCTGTCTTGCCCACGCCCGCAGTTCCCGACAGGGCGGAGATGGCCACTGCGGTGGGCTGCCGGCTGGCCAGGATCGTGTCGAGCTGCGCGAGTTCGCCGCATCGACCGATGAAATCACGCACGCCCGGAGGAAGTTGTGCAGGTACCGGGTTCGGCAGGGTTCGGGCCAATACCTCACCCGGCCGGTCGAGCGTTGATGTGCCCCATAAGGCCGGATCATCGGTGAGGATTGCCTGGCGCAGCCGCTGTAGCTCCTGGCCAACATCGAGGCCATGCTCCTCGGCCAACGCTGTAGCGCCTTCTGCGTAGACCCGTAGAGCCTCGGCCTGCCGGCCGGACCGGTACAGCGCCACCATCAACTGACCACGTAGTCGCTCACGCAGCGGGTCTGCCACGACCAGCCTAGAGAGGTCTGCGACCAAGTCGGCATGTTCTCCCACGGTCAATCTGGCGTCCGCCCACTCCGACGACACCGTCGACCGTAACTCGTCGAGACGGGCTGCCTCGGGCAAGACCAGAGACGATGTGATGCCCTCGAATGCCTGACCACGCCACAAACTCAGCGCTTCGCCCAGCAGGCGGATTGCCTCGGCATGTCTGCATTCTTCGGACGCCCGCCGGCCCAGGCGCGCGAGGGCCTCGAACATATCGGCGTCATAGTGCCCGTGGTTGATTCGAAGCAGGTAGCCGAGCGCCTGCGTCACGATCAGGCCGCCGGACTCTCCAAGGGCCCGCCGCGTCGAGGAGACCAGCGCCTGCACCCGGTTGCGCGCCGACGCAGGTGGGTGAGCGCCCCACAAGCCCTCTACGAGCCGATCCGCCGTCACCACGTGCTGCGCGTTCGCCGCCAGGATGCCGAGCAGGTTGTACTCCAGCCGACCAAGGCTCACTGGACCGTCCGTTGTCACGACCTCAATCGGACCAAGCGCACGGACAAGCGGCGGCCCGTCGCCACTGGTAACCACGCTGCGACGGTATCGACAACAGCTCGCAGGCGTTCCAGTCTTTGATCAAAGGCTGAGGTTCGCCCGAGATGTGGACGACCGAGTCATGTCGCGATCGATTTTGCCGCGCAGTGCAATCGCAGTGCGGTCGCAGCGCAACCACAGTGCGGGCCGACATCCTGTTGGCGATCTCTGCTGCGTCTTGAACCGATCCCGAGAGAAGCGACGTCTTACCGTGCATGAAGTTGGTACTGCGCCAGCTGGTCAAGCCCTACCGCTGCAGTTTCGACCATGGCCGTGGCGGCACATCCGGTGTGCATCGCGCACTCCCGTAGTCGCTGTAGCGCAAGCCAGAACATGACCGATGCGCTATCGCTCGTCCAATTCCGACCACGTCGCAGGATCATCACCCAGTCAGCCTTTGTCGGAAGCCAGCACGCTGCGCGGCGACGTTCTCGGTTTCGGGGCAGTGCCTGGTTTTCATCACAGATCCGAAGGCTCGAGCGCCAGGCCGTCCCCCGTTGGCTGTGCGCTCGGCCTCGTCCGGCGGTTGGGCTGGCTCGTCTCCGTGTTCACGGGGCGACACAGCCCAACCGTCGGATCCTGGCTGGTATCGACCGGGCGGCGCGGTACCTAACTCGCCGGCCCACGTCGTCTCGATCGCCATGCTCCGCTTGGTCCGACGGCGTGCGCCGCGCGACGCGGGCTTCGGGAGCATTGCGATCCGAGAACCGAGCTCGCGGACGCCGTTGTTGGGCAAGTTCCCCTGGAGTGGAAAAATGACGACATTCGGCGTTCGCCGCCGGGCCCCGGCAGTGTTCGCTCGCCGATTCGGCCGGCGGCAGGGATTGTTCTTTCGTAGCCGTTCTCGGGCTGAGCACGGTTGCGCCGTTCGGCTCGATTGGCCCTCGTTCGTGCCGGGGGCGGCGTGTCATGACTTCTCGCAGTTCACGGTGAAGCGTTCCCGGGCACAGCGGCGGGCCACAGGCACGGAGCGGTTCTGGATGCCTGGCCCGGTGCGACCGCTTGCGGTGACAGTCGTTCCGATCGGCCGGGCGGCGTTCGAGACACACGGTCAGGCGTGCACGACCGTGACGTGTCCGACCGCCTCGGCGCCGCATGACATGAACGAGGGCGAGCCGACATGCCGCGGGTAGGGCTGATTCGTCGTCACATCAATGGTTTCACTTCGTGGCAGTTTCAGGTGGGTGCGTCGTCGCCGATGGCCGTACTCGCCGGTGGTGTGGTCTCCACGTACGCCACGATCGGGGTGTTGGGTGTTCCGTTGTCATTCCCGATCATCGGGTTGGCGCTGGCGCTGCTGTCTGTCGGCTATTTGGCGATGACATACCGGGCGGGGAATGCGGCGCCGGCGTATGCGTTCATGGCACTTGGCTTGGGGCCGGCGTGGGGGATCGCGTTCGGTGTACTGGCGATCGTGGCGTACAACAGCATCCAGATCTCGCTGTACGGGCTGTTCGGCGCCACGATGGCCGGCGTCACCGGTGTGGGCGGTTGGCAGGTGTGGGCTTGGATCGGGTGGCTGGTTGTTGCGGTCTTCGGCGTCGCCAACTTCTCACTGGGCAAGGTCGTCATCGCCGTCGTGGGGATGGCCGAGATCGGTGTGATCGCGCTCCTAGTGCTGGCGGCATTTACCCACCCGCATGGCGGCCACATCAGTGTGGCGCCGCTGACCGTCGGTGCGCTGTGGGATGAGCGGGGTCAGGTCGGTGGTGTGTTCGCATTGTCTGTTGCCGCGTTCGTCGGATTCGACACTGGCGCGGCATATGCCGAGGAGGGCAAGACCGACAAGACCGTGATCAAAGCGACGGTCGCCACGTTGGTCTTCCTGCCGGTGTTCTACGCGTTGGTCGCGTGGGCGTTGCCCGTCTGGACCGGACCCGACGAGATCGTGGCCGCGGCGAGAAATACCGCCACGAACGGCCTGCCGTTCGGCATCCTGGAACGCCACTACGGTTCCGGGGTCAGTGTCCTGGCCGAGATGCTGCTGGTATCGAGCGTGCTGATCGCGGCACTGAGTTTCCACAACACAATCGGACGCTACGTACACTCGGTTGCGCGGGAAGGTGTCATCCCGAGTGTTCTCGGCACGGTCGGGCTACGGTCCGGACGGTTCGCCGGAGCGACCGCTCCGGCATCACTACTGCAGACTGCCGTCGCCGGTGTAGTGATCACCATCTTCATGGTGGCCGGGGCCGACCCGATCCAGGGCATGTTCATCTGGCTGTCGTCCGGCGCCGCCGTCGCGATTCTAGTGATGCTCGTAGGCGTCTCGATCTCGGCCGTCCTTTACTTCCGCAAAGGCGGCGGCACGACAGAGAACGTACTGGTCCGCACCGCGTTGCCGATCGCTGGTGCCGCTGCCGGCGGCGCCTTGATCTGGACCATTGTGGCCAACCAGTCAGCACTGCTCGGTGTTCCCGCCGACTCCTGGCAGCAAGGCGTGATCGTCGGTGCCGTCGCGTTGACCCTCGCCGCCGGGTTTCTGCACGCCTGGCTCATCAAGACCAGGTTTGCCGACCGATACGCCAACGTAGGCCGCGGCCGGCCCGACGAGGTCACCGTCCCCGACTACCAGCTTGGAGACATTCGTGTCTAGGCCGCGCCCGACGACCGGGCCCGACGACCACCGTTGGGACCCCACCGTTCAAGCCGCCGGCCTTCCCCGCCGGTCCTATCTCTATGCTGTCCCGCCACCCGCTGATGGCGGAACTGACCAGCCCGCCCCCGACGATGCCACCCACCAATACCCACAGCATGGCAGTGGTGCGTCACACCTGCCACAGCACAGGCAGCAACAGCTGTATCCCGGTGAGTGGGCTACTGTGCTGTTCCCGAGTACACCACAGCGCCCACCGACTAAGCAGTCCGGGCACGGCAGCCTTCATCCCGCGAGCTTGGCCGCGAGTGGTGAGACGCAATGGGTCGCTGGCATGCACGTGGCGGCGTCCGGTGCGAGGCCATTCGAGACGAATCTCGCGCCATCGGGCCACGTAGCTGGCCCGGAGTCGGCGTGGCTGACCCGCGCCCCAGCCGAACTGCGCCCACCCACACCAGAGCTGCGCAGCGGACTGCCCGTGCGCCTAGAGGCGCACCTCAGCCCACATGGCCGCTGGGCAGTCGAAGATCTACGCATCCAGATCGTGGTCAGGGCTACGGCGCTGAATATCAACCACGCATACCAGGCGTGGCAGATGCGCCGGACTCGACCGATCAGTGCCACTGCACTCGCGCTTCTGTTCGCGGTCCCGACGCGTCTCGGCGAGGACGGCCGTGAACCGACCCGATACGAGCTGCGCGCGGACACGCGCACCTGGCCGGCGAGCCGAAAGACCGCAGACTCGGCAGGCATACTGCGGGCGCTCACGGACCAGGTGTACAACGGATGGCGTCAACGCGACTTCGATGTCCGCGCGGCGTTACTCAACCGTCGAGATGAGGGCTGGACGGAACGAGACTGGCGCCAGAGGCCCATGCTGGCAGGGGTAGCGCTGTCGTCTCTCGACACTCCGTACGGCATGTGGAAGCAGGTGCTGCGCGAGGCGGAGTCGTCGCATGATGTCCCGGGCGAAGCCCTCGTCCAACTCGTCGACGGCGGACGGATCCGTATATTGCGTCACGCCAGCCGCGAGTATGACCGTATCGAACGAGAGGCCAGCGTTTCGCTGAACCTCGGCTCTGCCGGCCCAGTGCATGCGTATCGCTTCAGACGCGAGCTCAACGAGCTTCCACCGAACCACCCCCGTGCCTACGCCTGGCATTTCCTGGCCGAATTGACCCGCATGATCTATTGGGGATGGGCGCCGTGAACACCGTCAACACCGAACCCGTGCAAGCACATCCGCTGCAGTCGCACCAGGCAACGGTCCGGGGTCACCACGCGTTTCCACGCATCCGCTCGGACCGCCGGAGGCGAACCGCATGACGACGGAGCCGCCTGTTCACCCCGACAACCCTGACCGCGTTGCCACGCCCGCTGATATGCCGGCTTCGGGCGGGACGGTACCTGGCACATCGAGCGGAATGCTGCATCTGGCCGGTCGCAGCGATGGCTGGAAGGACCTTCTGGCGTGACCGCGGTCAGCGACCTCAGATTGCTGGCCCGTTTGCGCGGGCTGCATCGCAGCCTTGTCGAGAGCGCTGACACCGACATCGGGTACCCGAACGCGACAGACCTGGATGTGTTCCCGCTACTACGGTTCTGGGACACGCCGCTGAACAACGTCGGGCATCCGTTCGCGGCCAGCCGTGGTTTCCGCGGACACACCCTCCAGATCGAGCGGGACGTCGTGTCCGAGGTCGCTGACCTACTGCGCGGGCCCGCCGACGACATCACGGGATACGTCACCAACGGTGGGACCGAGGGCGTGCGCTACGGGCTGCTGCAGGCCCGGGAACGATTCGGTCGTGTCGTGCTGTACGCCTCGAGCGCGGCCCACACGTGCGTTGCGAAACTCGCTCGCGAATTGCGGATTCAGCTCGTGGTTGTGCCGGCTGACGCACGTGACGAACTGGACTACGACGCGTTGGTCGCCGTCGCTGCCGGGCGACCGCGGCGCGCGGCTGTCGCGGTCGTGGCCACCATCGGCACGACCATGGCTGAGGCGATCGACGACGTCCGGCGCGTTCACGCCGCACTCGACGCAGCTGGCGTGCCCGCCGGCCGCCGGTACGTGCACGCAGACGCCGCACTCACCGGTTTGGCGCTCGCGGGCCTGGACCCGGCGGCCCGGCCTGGTTTCGACTTGGGCGACGGTGCCGACTCAATCAGTGTCAGTGGACACAAGTTCCTGGGCGTACCGACCCCATGCGGTGTTGTGGTCGCGCGGGCCAGCCGAGGCGTGCCTGCCGAACCGACTCGCACCTACACCGGCGCACCCGACATGACCCTCACCGGGTCCCGATCGGGGCACACCCCGCTGATGATCTGGTGGGCGCTGCGGACCTTCGGCCGCGACGGACTGCGCCGCCGAGCTGCGGCATCCCGGCACATGGCGGCCCGCGCGGTCGATCTCCTCACCCAAGCTGAGGTGCCCGCCTGGAAGCATCCACTTGCCTGCACCGTCGTGCTCCCGCGCCCGTCCGACACCTTCTTGAACACCTGGCCGATCGCGGTGCACGGCGACTGGGCCCACATCATCTGCATGCCCGGCAAGGACGAAGAGACCGTGCGCCGGTTCATCGGTGCCTACCTCGCCGACGTACGACCAACGTCCGACCGCCAGCTGCGGGCTACCACCCCGCTGGCCGTCGCCGAGGAAAGCGTACTGGCATGTTGACCATGAGATTGCTGCTCAGCTGCCAGGGCCACGCCAGCGGCCGACGCGGACGGCTACAGAACGGGCCGCTGCGGCCGATGCACCGCACACCGGGCACCGGGCCCGCTGTGGGCCGGAACTGTGCGATGTAGCAGACAATCCGTTTCAGCTGTGCCCGCTCGCCATACGGCGGTCAGTGCCATGACCGCCCAGCGACTGCTGGGGAGGCCGCGAGGACAGGGAAGGGGCTCGCGGTCTCCCCAGCGCCTTCAGCCGCAACCCGAAAGGAGGCCGTCCGTCGCCAGCCGTGTCGGGCGATTGGCCGCGGTGCTGCGCCGTCATGGTGTTGCGGCGCCAGGTAGGTGTGCCAGCGAACAGTGCGCTGTTGCCGCCGTCGTTGCGGCGGTGCCGGAGAGCTCACTGGTTACGACAGCCAGATCGGTGACCCGGTATCTGACGCCGCCGGTCTACTCGCTACACGGTTCGCCTCGCTCATTCCGACAACAGTGGGTCGACGGCGATTGTCGCGATCCTCGCCGCCTCGCCGATGTGCGAAACCCCACCTCCGCAACGCGGCGCCGCGCTGCGGATGCTGGCGGCGCTGACCCAGCATCACGGGCGACGGTGTCCACGTCGATCTGCTGACCGTTCGGGCATGCGCTTCCGGTTCGGCGACAGCGGCGCAGCGGCTACGCTGACCATCGACAGTTGCCGTTGAGTGCGAGCGGCTCTCAGGCGGCTGTCCTGACTTGCGACTGGACGGTCCGGTCTGACCCGCTGGTGCGGAGTCGGGTTGGGGCTTCTTCGCCTCCTGGCGGAGGTGACCTTGGCCGCGGGAGCGGCGAGGTGGCGTGCGGCGGGCCTGCGGGGTGGTGAGTTGGTGCAGGCCGCCGCGGCGCAGGCTCGCCACTCTGGCGTGGGCTCGGCTGAGCCGGGCCGATGCTCGCCGCCACCGGTGCTACCGCTTCTGCCCGACCCTGCGGTCCGGGCCCTGCTGACGCGACAACGCCGGCCGTGCTTGCTACAGAGGTTGAAAGGTCAGGGTTACGGCGGTTCGGGGTCGAGGGTCAGGCCGGTGTGGGTGAGGAAGCTGGTCAGGAGGTCGGGGCGGTACTGGATGCGCTTGAGCCGGTTCTTGACCACGGCGGCGAGCTGGTCCACGCCGGTCACGGCGAGGTTGCCCAGGCTGCGTTTGACGTGTGACCAGACGCCCTCGGTGGGGTTGAGGTCCGGGGCGTAGGCGGGCAGTTGGATGACGTGGAGCCAGTCCCGGCTGGCGGCCAGTTGTCGCATCGCGGCGCTGATGTGGGTGTTGAGGTTGTCCCAGATGACCACGATCGGGGCCTTGAGGTACTGGTGGGCGGCATCGAGCAGGGCGGCGTAGTCGGTTTCGGCGAAGCTGCGCCGTTCGCCTTTGCGGGCGCGGTGGAC
>NZ_JBEXCY010000062.1:0-56487 GCF_040605515.1 Dactylosporangium sp. NPDC005572
CGGCACCATCCATGGTGGCTGCTCGCCCTTCCGCACGGTCGACACTGTAGATCACAGTCTACAAAGGACGGAAGTCCCTAGATCATTCTGTTAGGACTTGTTAGGCCGTTCGGGCGGTGCACCAGTCGCGTCGGTACCCAGGTTCGGGTCGCCTTCGCTGATATCCATAGTCGGACGCTATCCAATGAGCCGATCATCCTCGGCCAATCAGCGGAATTGCCTGCGCGCTTGGCGCCGCGGTTCCACCCGACCGAGCCAAGGCACCAGAACCGCCATGAGATCATCGAACGCCGACATCCGACCAGGCATCGCTTGAATCGACGCCAGTAGACAATCTACATAGGACGATCAACACTCCCGGAGTGGATCATCCTGTCTCGCCCGGCAGTTGGCTCACATCTCACGCACTACGGCGGTCTAGCTCGATCTTGACAGAGAGTGTCCTGCCGCTACAAGCGGCCGCAGCTCTGCGTTGGGATTGAGCGTGCTCGCGCCGCTCTCGATGAACGAGTGGCAAGGCCGCCAACGAAACCCGAGGCTAACGCTTCTCGCCTTCCTGGTATTCGCGTGGCGAGAGCCCGTGGAAGCGGGTGAAGGCAGCACTGAACGTTGGCAGATGTGCGTAGCCGACGCGGCATGCGACCGCGCTGGGTTTGGCGCCGCCGGCGAGCAGGTCGCGGGCTATGCGCATGCGAGTGGCGTACTGCCAGCGGGCAAAGGTCATGCCGGTCTCGTCGCGGAAAGTGCGGTGGATGTCGGCGGGCATGTCGGATGCGGCCGATTCGCCGGACGCGCTGATGTGGCGCAGGTAGTGCATGGCCGCCTCTCGTGCGCGGGGGTCGGTCGGCATCGGTACCGACAGCGCTCGCTGCGCGGCGACTTGATCGGCGAACAGATCAAGGATGTGGCTGGGGTTGTAGTCGTCCGGCCGCACTGGGGTGCGGGCGCTTACAGAGGAGAACATCAGGTAGTCGTCCCAGGCGGGCGAGAACTGGGCCTGCAGCGGCTCGGTCAGTTGCAGGTCCCCGGTACTGGCGTCGCCAAGCGGTAGGGAGATGGAGTTCTCGCGAACACCCGTGACATGCTCCACGCCCGCTGGGATCCAGGTCGCGACGCCCCTGCCCCATTCGTAACGGCGATCGCCGACGTCCAGGTAGCCGCTGCCGCGGTACGCCCAGCACAGCACATGGACATCGTTGGCGTGCGAGGTTGTGCGGGTCGCTGGAAGCAACTCAGGTGCATCAGGCGCGACCTGGCCTTCCCGCACCATCCTGACGAGGTCGTCGGCCTGACGCGCAGCAGTCGCGCGCGAGAGATCACCGATGGCATGGTGCGCCGAGAGCGCACGGCTGAACTCGTAGGGAGTTGACCCGAATTGCTGCCTGAACGCGCGGCTGAAGCCGTTGCGGCTGGCGAAGCCGACCCGTGCGGCCACGTGGTCTCCGCCGTAGCCGGCTGCAAGGTACTCGACGGCAGCGTTCAGTCGGCAGCGCAGCCGCCATTGCTCGAAAGTCAGCCCGGTGTCAGCGCGGAAGTCGCGGAGCAGGGTGCGCGGACTGGACAGCACCCGTGCCGCCCATTCGGCGACGGTGAGGTCGAGCGCGGGATTCCGAAGCAGTTCGTTGGCCACTGCTCGGGCCCCGCTGGCTCTCGGCATGGCCAGCGGATCGACCGGGCACGGCTGGGTGTCTCCGCTTCGCGCAGGCGATCGCCGACCGAGGCCGCGGAGAAGGTCGACGAGGACATCCTGGGAATATCCGTGGCCGGTGAGCGGCGTGATCCTGAGGTTGAAGTGCTGGATCAGCCAGTCCTGCCAGCCATCGGGAATCACGAACTGCCTCGGCTCCGACAAGGCCTCGGCTGCGATGCTCGGATGTGTCAACAACGGGAAGGCGACCGTGCCTGGCTCAGTGACGATCGTCCAAGAGTTGCCGATGTCCGCCGGAATCCAGACGCCCTCGCCTTTGGCGAGCCGAAACTCCGGATTGTTCGCCAACCGGACGCGCGCCGAGCCTGTACGGACCCAGAGCAGGAGATGCTCGGTCTGATCCCATGAGCCGCTCGACCGCACCTGAGGAATCGGTGGCGGTTGGCTCGTGCCCAGCGGAGGTAGATCCACTTCCAGTGCCTCCTAACTATATGGCGATCTGCGCACACCGCTGGAGGTGAGGCTTGCCTAACCTTACCAGCGGATCTCCTGCTGATGGCCGCGCGCGGCCCTGGCCACCCTCGAAGCGATCCGGAAGGACTGTTCCTCAGCATGCCGAAAACCTCACGCCAACTCACCGTGCGTCCCGTGACCCTGCGGGAGGTCGAGGTCGTCCGGGTGGTGGACCTGACGCCGGGGATGCGGCGGGTCACGCTGGCCGGTGCGCAGCTCGGCGAGTTCACCTCGGCAAATGGCTTCCCCCAGCCGGCATTCGATTCGACAGGCTTCGACGACGACATCCGGCTGGCGTTCTGCTACCCCGGCCAGACCGAGCCGGTGCTGCCGGTGCAGCGGGAGAAGAGCATCGACGTGCCAAGAGACCCCCGGCCACTGTCGAGGGTCTACACCGTGCGTCGCTGGGATCCCGAGGCCGGCGAACTCAGCGTGGACTTCGTCAAGCACGGCGTGGGCACGGCGACGACCTGGGCGTACCGCGCCCAGCCAGGTGACCGCATCCATATCGCCGGCCCCGGCAGTTCCAAGGCATTCCCTGCGGGGGTGGACTGGCTGCTTGTGGCAGGCGACGACACTGCGCTTCCCGCAATCGGCCGCCTGCTCGACGAGATCGCCTCGGATACCCGGGCACAGGTGTTCATCGAGATCGCTGCGCACGATCATCGTCAGGAGTTGCATGAACCGCCCGGCGTCGAGGTGACCTGGCTCGTGCGCGACGGCGCAGAAGCGGGTACCACGCCCCTGCTGTTGGATGCGGTCAGGAACTGCGGTTGGTGGGACGGCAGGCCCTTCGCGTGGCTCGCCGGGGAACAGACGACGGTGCGAGACATCCGGCGCCAACTGGTCGAGGACCGGGGCATGCCGAAAGAGGACATCGAGTTCACCGGGTACTGGCGTCGCGGCGAGGTCGTCGCCCTGGAGACCGACAAGGCGGTGCCCGACCCCGAGAAGACGAAAACGCCGTTCGAGAAGCTGCATAACCTGACCGAACTGATCGCGCCGATCGCGATCCGCACCGCCGTCGAACTGGGAATTCCCGAGCTGATCTCCCGCGGCGTGACCGGCGTCAAGGACCTGGCCATCAAAGCGGACGCCAATGAGCGGGCGCTGGGCAAACTGCTGCGCTACCTGCACACCCTGGACGTGGTAATCGAGACTGAACCGGGCCACTACGGCCTGACGCCAGTAGGTGAGGTCCTGACCGTCGAGTTCATGGCCGACCTCCTACATCCCGCCGGGGTGGCGGGGCGCGAGATGCTCGGCATCCACGGGCTCACCGAGTCGATCCGCACCGGCCAGCCGTCATACGCCTCGGTCACTGGCCAAACCTTCACCGAGGTACGGGCCGAACAGGAGTACGAGGACCGCTACCTGGAACGCCTCGCGAAGTTCCAGGCCGCGCTGGCCGAGCCGATCGCCAAGTCGGGACTGCTCGCCGGAGTCCGGCACCTGGTGCTGCACTCCGGCGGTGCCGGGGCCCAGGTCCGGGAGTTCGCCGCCGCCCATGAAGACCTGCGCGTGACGATCTGCGCGTTGCCCGCACAGGCGGACTGGCTGCGTCGCGACCTGCCCGACACGATCCCCGACGAGCAGCAGCGCGCGCGGGTCAATGTGGTCGAGCAGTCTATCTTCGAACCCAGCCCCGCTGCCGACGCCGTGTTCATCATCCGCGCCTTCAAGACCCTGGCCGATGCCGATGCTGCCCATGCGCTGCGCCGAGCAGCCGAGAACCTCCTGCCGGGAGGCCGGGTGCTGCTGGTCGAAGACCTCTTCGACACCGACGACCTCGACGAACACGACGGCGAAGCAGACCTGCTCGCCCTCACCGCACACGGCTCCGGCCTGCGCACCGCCACCGAACTCGACGCGGTCATCGCGCAGGCCGGTCTCGTCCGCGCCGCGCAGCACACCGTCGGCTGGGGCACCAGCGTTCACGAACTCATCCCCGCCGACACCCACTGACGTTCAGCCCAACGAAGCAGAGGAAAACGAATACATCTATGACCACGACACCACTGAGACGCCGCGTCGCGGCCCTCGCCGCCTTGTTGAGTGCCGCGCTCGTCCTCACCGCCTGCGGCAGTGGCGGCGACGACGCCGGCGACAAGGCCGCCAAAACCCGCACCGTCAAGGCCGGCAACGGCACCATCGAGATTCCCGCCGACCCACAGCGAGTGGTCACACTCGGCAACACGAGTCAGCCGTTCATCGACATCGGCGGGAAACCGGTAGGCGTCACGGAGATTTCCGCTTCCGCGTTGGACCTTCTTCCCGCAGCGCAGAAGGCTACGTTCAAGGCCGCCACAGGCCTCGGGGCCGACACGGGTGAGGTCGACCTGGAGAAACTCGCCAGCCTGAAGCCGGACCTCATTCTGATTCAGGTGCCCGACAGTGAGTTCAAGACGATCGAGAAGCAGCTGGGGGCGATCGCCCCGACGGTCTTCTGGGGGCTCGACACCGAGTGGAAGGCCTTCGCAGACGCGCTCGCGGAGGCCGGCAACCTAACGGATGCGGTGAGCAAGCAGAAGGCGGAGTTCAAGGACAAGGTCGCGAAGATCCAGGGGACCTACCGCAAGATCATCGCTGACACCTCGTTCGTCGCGGTCGACCGCTGGGATTCCTCCGATCCCGGGACGTTCGTCATCACGGACATCGGCTGCGTCGAGATCGCCACGGACGACGTCGGCCTGAACACCCCAAAGGCGGCCAGCGGCAACGATCCCTTGGCCTGGACGGACTTGCCGTTCGAGAAGATCGCCGAGCTGTCCAAGTACGACGTGATCCTCTACCCCGTCGGCGCCGAACGACAGCCGAAGAAGGCCTTCGCGCCGGTGGTCGAGACCAACACCTGGAAAGCGCTGCCTGCCGTGAGTTCCGGTCATGCGCTCGGAGTCTTCTGCCCCGGCAACAACTCCTACGGGCCCGTCCTGCAGTACCTGGACTCGCTCGACAGTGCACTGGCGTCCCTCCCCGCTAAGGCGTGACAGCCCTCGCCCTGCGACGACGCGGTCCGGGCACCGTGACGGTGCCCGGACCGCGTCGCCGTCTACTCGGCCTGGTGACAGCGCTGCTGGTGCTTCTCGCCTTGCTGGTGCTGAGCGTCATGATCGGATCGACGGCGATCCCGCTGTCAGTGGTGTGGGACGCGCTGTTCCATCCATCGGCCGATATCGACCAGTTCGCGATCCGCGACTACCGGCTGCCGCGCACGGTCGTGGGTCTGGTCGTCGGTGTCGCGCTCGGCCTGTCGGGCGCGTTGATCCAGGCGCTCACCCGCAACCCCTTGGCCGATCCGGGAATTCTCGGCGTCCATGCCGGTGCGTCCTTCGCGGTGACGGTCGCCGTGGGCGTGCTCGGCGTCCGCGACATTCAGGGCTACATGTGGTTCGCCTTCGCGGGGGCGCTGATCGTCACGCTCATGGTGCTGGCCCTCGGGTCGACGCGGCAGGGGCAGTCGCCGGTGGTCATGGTGCTCGCCGGTGTCTGCGTCGGCGCGGTGCTCGGGGGCGGCAGGGAGGCGCTCCAACTGACCAACCCGGACGCCTTCGACGCGATGCGATCCTGGAACGCCGGTTCGATCGTGGGCCGACCACTCGACCTGGTGTGGCCGATCCTGCCGTTCTTCGCGGTGGCACTCGTTCTCGCCCTCGCCGTGTCGGGCCCGCTCAACGCCATGGCCCTGGGCGACGAACTCGCCGCCGCCCAGGGCGTCCGCCTGGCGCGCACCCGCGTCCTCGCGATCATCGCGCTCACCCTGCTCGCGGGCGGCGCCACCGCGATCGCCGGACCCATCGGCTTCGTCGGACTCATGGTCCCGCACGTGGCGCGCTGGCTCGTCGGGCCGCACCAACGCTGGATCTTCGCCTACAGCATCCTTCTCGCCCCGAGCCTGCTGCTGTCCTCCGACATCCTCGGCCGCCTCATCCTGCAGCCCGGTGAGATTCCCGTGGGCATCGTGACAGCCTTCATCGGTGCCCCCGTGCTCATCGCGATGGTGCGGCGGAAGAAGGCGAGCGGACTATGAGGACAGGCATTTCGTCTCGGTCACGGTTGACTCGCAGTCACTCGACGGGCGGGGCTCCCAGGGAGCGGGTGGACTTCGGGCGGCGCGTGCTGACGTTACGGCGCTGGAGGATCGCGGTGCGGCTTGAGTGGCGCGCGGTCATCGTCTGCGCGGCGCTCGCCCTCGCAGTTGCCTGCATGGCGGTGCTCGCGCTGATGACCGGCTCCTACCAGCTCAGCGCCGGGCAGGTGGTCTCCGCGCTGACCGGCGGTGAGACCGGACTGGTCCACGACATTGTCGTCGAGTGGCGGCTCCCCCGTGTGGCTGCGGCACTGGTGTTCGGTGCCGCACTGGGGGTGAGCGGGGCGGTCTTCCAGTCAATGTTGCGCAACCCGCTCGCGGACCCCGGCATCATCGGATTCTCCCAGGGCTCCTACACCGGCGCGCTGATCGTGATCCTCCTCATCAACGGCACCTACATGCAGTTGGTCGGCGGGGCGTTGCTGGGCGGCATGGCCACCGCCATCGTCGTGTACGTGCTCGCCTACCGGCGAGGCGTGCAGGGATTCCGGCTGATCATCGTTGGCGTCGGCGTCTCGGCGATGCTCGGCTCGCTCAACACCTGGCTAATCCTCGAAGCTGACCTGAAAGCCGCGATGGCCGCCGCTGCGTGGGGCGCCGGGTCACTCAACGGGGTGTCCTGGGATCAGGTGGTCATCGGCGGCGCCTGCATCGCTGTGCTCCTACTGCTGGCGGCGATGTTGAGCCGGCCGATGCGACAGATGGAGCTGGGTGACGATGCGGCCGCCTCCCAAGGAGTACGGGTCTCGCTGGTACGCCTCGGCCTGGTCGTCGCGGGGGTAGCGCTGACGGCGACGGTCACCGCCGCATCGGGGCCGATTGCATTCATCTCCCTGGTCGCCCCGCAGATCGCCCGTCGGCTGGCCCGCACGGCGGGGATCACGCTCGCGCCTGCCGCTTTCGTGGGCGCCCTGCTGTGCCTCGCGGCGGACTACATCGCCCAGCACATCGCCCCGACCCCGCTGCCGGTGGGGATCATCACCGTCATGCTTGGCGGCGGCTACCTCGGCTGGCTGTTGTTCACCGAAGCCAGGAGACACCTGTGAACCTGTCTGCCCCTTCCACCGAGGATCACGACCTCATGCCCGAGCACAACGTCATCGACGCGGCCCGGCTCCGCGTCGCGGGAGCATCCATCGGCTACGACAAGCGGATCATCTCCGAACACCTCTCGGTGTCCATCCCGGATGCGTCGTTCACAGTGATCGTGGGGCCGAACGCCTGCGGCAAGTCCACCTTGCTGCGGGGGCTGGCCCGGCTGCTCAAGCCGACTGCCGGGCAGGTGATCCTGGACGGGGCGGACATCCGGTCCTACAAGACGAAGGAGGTCGCACGACGGGTCGGTCTGCTGCCGCAGACCGCGGCAGCGCCCGACGGGATTACCGTCGCCGATCTGGTCGCGCGCGGCAGGTATCCGTATCAGGGGTTCATCCGGCAGTGGACCGAGGACGACGAGCGCGCGGTGCTGAGGGCGATGGAGGCGGCCGCCGTCACCGACCTGTCGGGCCGCCTGGTCGACGAACTCTCGGGCGGCCAGCGGCAGCGGGTGTGGGTGGCGATGGCACTCGCGCAGCACACCGACATCCTGCTGCTGGACGAACCCACGACATTCCTCGACATCACCCACCAGATCGAGCTCATGGAGCTGTTCACCGACCTCAACCACGTCGGCCACACCCTGGTCGCGGTCCTGCACGACCTCAACCACGCCGCGCGCTTCGGCACGCACCTCATCGCCATGAAGAACGGCACCGTCGTCGCCGAGGGGGCGCCGGCGGACATCGTGACAGCCGAGTTGGTCGAGGAGGTCTTCGGACTGGGCTGTCTGGTCGTGCCCGACCCCGTGGTCGGCACGCCGCACGTGGTGCCCTTGGGCAGGGACCGGAGACAGGCGTGAGGCGTCCCTCGCCCGTCGACCCAGCGGGACTGGGACGAGGACCGCTGACCCGCCGGCTGCCCGTCCTCCTGGACGCACCCGCCGAGCCGCTCGAGGCCCGGCCGTTCGAGGCCGCGGCGGGGATCACTGCGGGCAGGTTCCTGCTGCGCGTGATCTTCTCGGTGCGGCGGGTCAGCGTTCCCGCGATGCTGCTGGCGATCGTGTGGCAGGTGGGCGAGGCGGCGGTCCCGGTGGTGATGGGGCTCGCGATCGACCGGGCGCTGGCGACCGCAGACACGGGACAGCTGACGCTGTGGCTCGGTGCGCTGGTCGCCCTTTACGTCGCGCTGACGGCGGCGGCGAAGCTCGCGCTGCGGCTCACCGCCTGTGCGGTGCAGCTACTGCAGCACCGGCTCCGCAGCACCCTGTCCACCGGCGTGCTGCATCCGGTCGGCGGCACCGCCCATGCGCCAGACGGCAGCGTCGTCTCGGTGATGACGAACGACGTTGCCCGCCTGGCCAACGCGGTGATCCTGGTCATCATGCCGATCGCGAGGATCACGGCCATCGGATTCATCGCGGCATCGCTGTTGGCGACGCACTGGCTGCTCGGACTCGTGGTGCTGATCGGAGCGCCTGTCGCGGTCTGGTTGATGGGCGTGCTCAGCGAGCGGCTCTCCCGGGACACCCGCGAGTACCAGGAGCTGCTGGCCTCCACCGTCGGGCGGGCCGCCGACCTCGTCGCCGGCTACCGCGTCGTCAAGGGGATCGGTATCCGCGCCGAGGCGGAAGCGACGAGGCGGTACCGGCAGGCAAGCCAGCAGACCCTCGCCGGCGCCAACCGCAATGCGGGGCTGCTGGGGAGGCTCCTCGTGGGCTCGGGGGTGGTCACCGGCGTGTTCGTCGCTGCGGTGATGGGGTCGGCGGGCTGGTTCGCCGTGGACGGGCAGCTGAGCATCGGCGAGCTGATCGCCGCCGTCGGCCTCACCCAGGCACTCCTGCCGCAGATCGAGTCCATCGCGAACGCGTCCATCCCCAACCTGGCCGGAGCCCGCGCCTCGGCCGCGCGCGTCCTCGACGTGCTGCGGGACAACGACACCCGCACGGCTGGACCCGGCGACGCGACCCGGTACGAGGTCGCGCCACTACCCGTGCTGGAGATCTCTGTGCCGAGCATCTCTGGGCACGGCACATCGGTCAGGGTGGAGCCGGGCGAGCTCGTGGGAGTCCGTGCCGACGATCGGACCGCGGCTCGCATAGTCGACACATTGCTGGACCCGCGGGCTGGCGGCGAGGTCCAGGTCCGGCTCGACGGACGCTTAGCGCGGGAGCTGTCTCCGGCCGAGTACCGATCCCGGGTCACCGTCGCCCCGCACCGCGCCACGCTGTTCAGCGGCACGCTCCGCGGCAACCTCACCGTCACCACTGATGCGCCCGAGCGGGTGGACGCCGCGGTGCGAGCCGCCGCGTGCGACGACTTCGCAGCCGACCTCGACGTCCCGGTCGGTGAGGGCGGCAACCGCCTGTCCGGCGGCCAGCGCCAGAGGGTCGCGCTCGCCCGCGCCCTGGCGAGCACAGCGCCCGTGCTCGTGCTGCACGACCCGACCACCGCAGTCGACTCGGTCACCGAGCATGCCATCGCCAGCCGACTGCACGATGTCCGTCAGGGGCGCTCAACGCTGCTGATCGCCTCGGCCCCGGCATTGCTCGGTGCCTGCGACCGCGTCATCGAGCTGCTCAATGACGTACCAGCGGACCCAGGGAGCGTACAGTGAGCGGCGAATCCGCGGCGACCTGGAGCACACCAGCCGATACCGGTCTGCCGGTTGCGGGCGGCCGGGCGACCGCCAGGGAGGTGTGGCGACTCAGCCGCGGGCATCGGCTCCGGCTCGCCGCGACCGGCGTGCTCGGGATCGCCAGCACCGGCGTCGACCTGATCCCATCCATGGCGATCGGGTACCTCGTCGACCGCCTGCAGGCAGGCACCGCCGACCTCGGCACCGTGCTGACCATCACAGCAGCGATGGCGTCCGCGGCAGTCCTCAGCGCGGCGGGCACCGCGCTGACGATCGTGCTCGCCACCCGCGCGTACCACACCATCCTCGCCACATTGCGCGAACGACTCGTGGGCCGCGCCATGACAATCCCGCAGCACATTGTCGAACGCGCCGGGACCGGAGACCTGATCTCCCGGTCCAGCGACGACGTCACCGCCGTGGCCGATGCCGCCCCCGCGGTGATCCCGGCGCTCACCGTGACCGCCTGCACCATCGTCGTGTCACTGGGCGGGCTCGCGGTGCTGGAATGGCCCTACGCCGCCGCCTTTGCCGTCGTGCTGCCGGTCTACGTGCTCGCCATGCGCTGGTACCTGCGCACCGGGCCGCAGGTGTACCGCGACGAGCGCACCGCGATGAGCGCACGTGCTCAGCAGATCGTCGAGTCCCAGCACGGCTACGCCACCGTCCTCGGGTTCGGGCTCGCCGAACAGCGGCACCGCGCCGTGATGCGTGCCTCCTGGGGTGTCGCGGTGCAGTCGCTGCGCGCCCGGATCGTGCAGAGCATGCTCAATGCCCGCCTCAACCTCGGCGAGTGCCTGAGCCTGGCCGCCGTACTCGTCGTCGGCTTCGTCCTCATCGACCACGGAGACTCGACCGTCGGCGGCGCCACCACAGCCGCGCTGCTCATCCTGCGCCTGCTCGGACCCGTCAACCAGCTGCTGTTCGTCCTCGACACCCTCCAGTCCGCCCTCGCATCACTGAACCGCATGATCGGCGTCGTCACCATCCCAGCAGCGGACAACGCCGAGGATTCGTTGACACCGGCAGACACGGCGACCGCCATCCGGCTCCACAAGGTTGCATTCCGCTACGGCGACGGTCCCTGTGTGCTCGACGACATCACGCTCGACGTCCCGGCCGGTCAGCGCGTCGGCGTCGTCGGCGCCTCGGGCGCCGGCAAGACCACGCTCGCCGCCGTGATTGCCGGCATCCACCGACCTGAGACCGGGAGCGTCGTCCGGCCCGACCGTACGGCAGTCATCACGCAGGAAGCTCATGTGTTCGCGGGGACTCTGCGCGAGAACTTCACCCTCGCCGCGCCTGATGCCACCGACTTCGACATCCGCGCGGCGCTCGACACTACCGGCACAGCCGGGCTGCTCGACCTGCTTCCCGACGGCCTCGACACTGTAGTCGGCACCGGCGGACACCGACTCACCGACGCACAGGCACAGCAACTCGCCCTGGTCCGTCTCTTGCTCGCCGACCCGGAACTGGCAATCCTTGACGAAGCGACCGCCGAGGCCGGCTCGGCCCACGCCGGCCTGCTCGACCGTGCAGCCGACGCAGTGCTGGCGGGGCGCACCGGGTTGGTGATCGCCCACCGGCTGTCCCAGGCCGCTACCTGCGACCGGATCGTCGTGATGGAGCACGGCCGTGTGACCGAGCAGGGCACCCACCACGACCTCGTGGCACGGGGCGGCACCTACGCCGATCTGTGGAGCACCTGGAGCGCCGCTCGTGGTGAGGATCTGGTGCGGTGAGGTGCAGTTCGGCCGCGATCTCCGCGAAAAGTGGCGCTGTTTGGTGTCTTGGTGGGTGCGGCGGTTGGGCAGCGGTGGGAGGCTGCCAGGAGCAGGGCCGGCGGGCTGCTGAGGCGTCGTCGTTCCTTGCTGTCGCGGGCTGGAATCCGTCGCGGGCAGGGATGGCCAGGTGATCATCGAAGGGAGCATTGCGGTTACCAATGGCGGCCCGATGCCGGTCGAGGTCGCCGGCGCTGGAAAGGCGGCTGACGTCATGGTCTGGGGTCAGCAGTGGATTGCGCCGGCTGCCACCGGCTGGTTTGCGGTGAGCGCGACCGTCACCTGTGCGGACAACGTCGCGGCTATGGCTGTGCCGGTCGACCTTTCGGTGGCCACTGCCGACGGCTCGCGCCGGATGATGACGCTGGAGCTTCCGTTGATCGGCAGCCGCTGGTACGAATTCGTGGTGCAGGATTGCGCGATGGCACGCTGAACAGTGCGGTATCTAGGGCTTCGCCGTCAGTTGGGGTGAACCGGACCGGCGTACAGGCCAGCCTGGGCAGCGACCTCAAGGTGCGCCGCCAGGTGTAGCTCTGCGTTGGCGAGACCCAGCCGAGTTACTGGATACGCGCGCACGTGGCGTCATCATCGGTTCCATAACCCTGACGAAGATCTACCCTCGCGCCGGTTCGCCATGGCGGAGCGATTGACGGTTTCGTCGAGCACTTTGAGGATCCAGTCCCGGTAAGCCGTCCCGATCGCGGCGCACTCAACGTTGCCGATCCGGACCCGCTCGATGGTGTAGTGGTGCCGTTCGTGTGCGGTGTTGTCATCACCGATCATGACCCGCGACCGTCTGATGCGCAGGACGTCAGCTCCGTCAGTGCTGATCATGCCCGTGCCGTGGATCGGCGCGTACACCCGAACCGGTTGGTCGTATTCGTCCTTCCGCCGTGTCATCGCAGATCCTCGTCGCCGTCCGGCCGCCCGGAGTGCTGCACGATGGTGTTGTGGTCGCCGACTACGACGTTCCTGCTGTTGTTGACCGTCACCGATGGCCGTCGCCCATTCGGCGGCCGCGGCGGGAGGCGGTTGTGGGCCGACAGATCGGTCAGCAGATGGTGCCGAACCGTCTCGGCGGTGCTGCCGCCCGGTGATTCCGGGTCGAGGATCGAGTAGTGGTTGCCCGCGATACTGCCGGCGCCCGGGAACGTGGCTTGCGCGGACGCGGCCGGGACGACGCCGTCGGCGATGCCGGCGTAAACGTGCACCGGTATGCGACACCGGTACTCGCCGATGCCGCTGGCGTTGACGATGTCCTGCAGTACCGCTCGCTGGGTGTCCGCGACCTCCCGGTTCAACGTCTCCAGCTCGCCCGCCTGGGGATGGCGGCGGTAGCCCAGATAGCGGCGCAGCGAGCGCAGGTAGTCGGCGCCGTTGTTCGGGCAGACCAGGGTCACCACCGAAGCGATCCGGGCGAGTTCGCGGCCGCGGTGCTCGTGCAGCATCCAGACGAGGAAGCGCTGCAGGATTAGGCGGCCCTGGCTGTGGGTGACGAACACGACGGCGCCCGCATCAGCGAGCCGCACGCTGTACTCGTTGGCGAGGGCCTGTGCGATGTCCTCGTAGTCCGGGATCCGAGTGGGCGAGAACGGTAGCCGCGGCGCCTTGGGCGACGGATACCCAAAGTGGTGGATGCGCAGTCCCGCGAGGCGCTCGTCGTGGGCCCACACGGAGGTCAACCGGTCCCAAGTCCGCGGCGAGGACCAGAAGCCGTGGACGGTCACCAGAGTCGCGTCGATCATCACCCACCCCATCGACGTAACGGAAAGTGATCACAGCAATACAGGTCAATGTATGGGCGCCACTTTCGCCCCGGCAACCGTCGGCTACGACTGGTTTCCGACAGGACGCCCTGGGCGGTATTGAGGATTCTCGCGGACGTCGCGTTCGACGTCGACCGCGCCGCCGACAGGGCATTTTGGACATTGGCGGCGGTCGAAGTGCTGCGCCGAAACTGCGTCCGGGTCGAGCGATGCTGGGGCTGACCCATCTGAGCATCCGGTAGCATCAGGCCCGGCCGGGGACACGGTGGCGCTGATGCAGATCACCCCTCCAGGGCGGACCGCAAACGGGTTGATCCAGCCCGACCCGACCTGATCGCGTCCTGGCCCGAATCGTCCGCCGCGTCAAGGATGTCACTGGCACCGTTCCGCTGCTCAGTCGGTACGACGCGCATGAGCGCACGGTCGGCCCACAAAGCTGCCCCATCTGTTCCGGCGGGTGAGTTATGCCTCCTTGAGGTCATGAACGCGGTGTTCCTGCGTGACCGGATCGCCGAACTGGTCGAGCGGGCGGGCATCGTCGGCGTGGACGGCAGTGCGCTGCGGTTCACGCCGGACGACTTCTTGGCGCATCTTCTCCACCGAGGCGGGCAACGGGGACTGCCGATCGGAATCGCCGCGAAGCTCCTCGGCCACCTTGACCTCAACACCACCTGCGGCCGTCTAAGCCGAGCAGGTCATCGCCCACTACCGCCACCAGGTCGACGCGCCCGCCGCGGAAGCTGGCCCGCAAGTCACGATCGTCGGCGACCGCAGCGAAACTGCCTGGCGTCGGACAGATCAACCTGGCGCAACTCGTCGCCGAAGTCGGGCTGATCCTCAACTGGGTGGAGTCCGCCGAACAGGCTGCCGCCGAGGGTGGCACCATACCCGATGGTCACTGACCGCGGCGCGCGTATTAGCTGCCTGTCAGCCCTCCGGCGATCCCTGCTGCGCCGACCGGAATGGACCACTCCGCCTGCGCAGCGGGTTGCGCTCCTCCGGCCAGCTGCAGACTCGGCCGAGGGGCCGGGTCGTGGCCCGGCCGCGTCCCGGCGGCGGCAGGCCCGGCGTCAGCCGGAATCAGACCCGGAGAGCATCCCGCCGGTGCCAGTGCATTCGCCTGGCACCTTCCAAGATCCGGGCCAGCCAGTACGGACGGATCCCCGCCAGCACGCGCCGACCTGGACCGTTGCCAAACGGCGGATCCCTTTCGGAACACAAAGGTCCACCGTGGACGAGATCGAGTGTGGCGGTTGATCTATGTTTCCGCAGGCCAGCCAGCTCTTGATGGCCAGAGTCTTGATAGGTGCTGTTCTACAGGCCCGATTGCGTCTGATATCCAGCGAAACATCCGTCCACTATGGAACGACGTTGGAGTCGCGTCCGTCGACCGACGTCTGGTTGGACGACACGTTCGCGCGATACGACCGGCTCTCTCGAGTCCGCCCGGGTCGCGGCCTGGTAACGCTTGCGCGGTTGGGATACGAACGCCCCACCGCTCGGCTACCCTGCGGTCGTACCCAGACATGACGACACTGCGGCGAGAGCGGAGTGCCCACGTTGACCTCACCCGGAAAACGCGGCCAGCCCTTTGCCGCGGCCGGCGACCTAGACCTGGGGGGCCTTGATCTGACCGAGCTGCTCGACACGACGATCGGCGACAATGGCATGCGACCGAAAGACGTGCGGGTGCTGCGGCTACACGGCAACCAGCTGCGTGACTTGAGCCCAGCGGTCATGGCTGGGTTCGTCAACCTCCACACCATCGACCTGTCGAACAACGAGTTCACCGAGTTCCCGGCTGCGTTGCGCGCCTGCCGGCACCTGACGAAGGTGAACTTGGATCTCAATCGGATCCACAGGTTGCGCTTCCCGTCGGGGCACCCGGTGTTCATACGGTCGCTGTCGCTGCGCCGCAATGGCCTCATCGCAATCGAGCCGGACCTCAACAACCTGCAGTACTTGGAGGACCTCGACGTCGGGGACAACCTCCTCGGCGGACTGCCCGGCTGTTTCCTCTCCGAACTACGCGAATTCCGGCTCGACCGCAATCCTGGCCTGTCGGTCGGCGGGGAAGTGCTTGGCCTGCCACGGCTGACACTGCTGGACCTGTCGAGCAACGGACTCACGAACCTGGACCCGCAACTGGCGAAGCTGCCGCCAGGCGTGGACCTGCGCGTCGACGACAACTTCCTGGATCCGACACTGGCCAACGCGCTGGAGCATGGCATCGACGCGGCCCGGCTCTTCATTCACAGCATCGCCCGCGACGGTGTGCGCCACTACGAGGCCAAAGTGGTCCTAGTCGGTGAGGGCAACGTCGGGAAGACTTCGCTGGTGGAGGCTCTTCGCGGCAATCCGTTCGTGGTCAACCGGCCCACCACCCACGGAATCGAGATCAACACGATGGTGGTGGAGCATCCCGACCCGGATGTGCCCGACCCGCTGACGCTGCGGACGTGGGACTTCGGCGGCCAGGAGGTCTACCGGGTCACGCACCAGTTCTTCTTCAGCCCGAATACGGTTTACCTCATCGTGTGGCGGCCCCGCGAGGGCCAGGAGGAGAATGCCGTTGCCGACTGGATCCGCCGCATCCGCCTGAGGATCGGGCGCGCGGCCCGGATCCTGGTCGTCGCCACGCACGGCGACGAACGGCAGCCCGAGCTGGACTTCGCGTCGCTGCGTCAGGCATTTGGTGACGTACTGGTTGGCACGCTCACGGTCGACAGCGCAAGCGGCCTTGGCATTCAGGAGCTGGCCAGCGCCATCCGGATCGCGGCGGCCGGCATGCCGCACATGGGCAGCCCAGTCAGCGAACGGTGGCTGATCGCCCGCGATCAGATCACCGCGATGGACCGGGCGTACCTGACGCGGGAGGAGTTCGACCGCTGCTGTGCGGACTACGGTGCGCTGGAAGACGACGAGATCGACGTCTTCCTGTCGTTTCTGCACCAGTTGGGCTACGTCGTCTACTTCGGCGACGACGACGGCCTGCGCAACTTCGTCGTCCTGCAGCCGGAATGGTTGACCAAGGCGATCAGCTACGTCCTCGAGGACCGCGCAACCAGGTTGAACGGCGGCATGCTCGATCACAGACGCCTGGAGTACATCTGGCTGGGCGGCGCGCCGGGCTATCCCCGCTCGCTACATCCGTACTTCCTGCGCCTGATGGAGAAGTTCGACGTGTCCTACCGCGTCGAGGGAGCGGAGGAGAGCCTGGTCGCCCAACTGCTGCCGTACGAGCGGCCCGACTTCGACTTCCCGTCCGTGGCGTGGGATCTCCCGGCCGGCATCTCGGAGTTGCGGCTGCAGTGTCGATTCTCCGATGACCCGCTCGGCCTGATGCCCTGGCTGATCGTGCGCAATCAGCGGTTCGCCGACGGTGTGCGTTGGCGGCGTGGGATGGTGCTGCGTCATCCGGTGTACGAGACGGAGGGCCTGATCGAACTGGGCCGCGACCGTACGCTCACGATCACCGTGGTCGGTGAGGCGCCCCGGTTCTTCTTCAACACCCTGCGCGACACCTTGGAATACCTATGCGCGACCCGGTGGCCCGGCCTCCAGTATGAGATCGTGGTGCCGTGCAAGGGTGGCAGCGAGCGTCACGCGACGGTCGCTCGGTGTACCGGCCTGTTCCCGGTCCGTGCGCTGGAGAAGCTGCAGGCCCGCGGCACCATGACGGTTACCTGCCTGTCATGCGTCGAGAACGTGAGCATCAGTTCGCTGCTCGACGGGTTCGACTCTGCGTCGAACCCGATCAACGAGCTGCGTCGCGAGGTCGGCGGCCTGCGGCGCGAGATCACCGACCAGGCGGCCGCGATGCGATCGGTCATGCGTGCCTTCGACCAGGAGGTGACCGACTGCCCACGCCTGGTGAGTATTGCCCCGACGGACCCGGCCAAGTTTGACCCGCGCAGGGCCTGGCAGTCGAGATGGCGGCTCGCCCTGTGGTGTGAGGAGCACGGCAGCCAGCACGAGGTTCCGCCGGCGTACACGTTCACTCGGCCGCGGGAGTGGTTCGTTGACGTGGCCCCGTACCTACGGATCGCCGTGCGCATCGTGGGCGTGGTCGCCCCCATCGTCGGCGGCGGGGCGAAGCTGATAACCGACGATCAGACCACCAGTAACGTATCGGCGCTGATCAAGTCGCTGGGCGACGCGGTGTCAGTCGACGCCACCGATCGCGATGTCGACCAGTCCGGTCTGACCCGGGCCGAGGGCGCAGCACTGCGGCGGCTGCGCGAACTGCTGCTCGAATTGGACCCGAACCGGGGCTTCGCCGACCTGCGGCGGGTTCGATCTCCCACTGGCCAGTACCTCTGGCTGTGCCCGGAGCACTTCGCCGTGTACGAGCCGAACCTGCCGAGCCTGCCGTACCCGACCGGCCCGGTGACGCCCAGCCGTTGAGTAAGCGAAAGGCGAGGCCATCGGGCCCACGGACCGACGCAGGCCCGTTCGCGGACGCGACACCGACGGCGGCTGTGCCGGATCGCACAAACTTCCGGTCGGTGTTTCGATCGCGTCGCTCTTGCTGGGACCAGGGGCGGAGTTGGCCATAAACATGGGCGACGACGACGGGGGAAGGCCTCTTCGTATCCCATGGAATCGGATGGGTTACGAGCGAGGGAGGTGGCTGTGAGGAGATAGCGCTGCGCGAGATCGGCTGTGGCGGGAAGCCGGGGTCTGGTGGAGGCGGCCGAACCGGCCAGCACAGGTTCGAACTCGGGGGCGGCATAGACCAGATGGAGACCGAGGTTGGCTATGGGATCGCCCAGAGTAACCATTTCCCAGTCGACGACAGCACGCACGATCGCCGGGTCGACGGGATCAATGACGGCGTTGTCGATCCGGAAGTCGCCATGCACAATCGCGGCCGCTTTCCGCGGGACATTGTTCGGCGAGCCGGGGATGGAGTCTGTCTACGTCGTTGATGTGACGGGTGTGGACCCGGTGCCACTGGTCGTTTCAGCGACGGACCTGCCGGGGCGAGATACCCTTCCGCCCTGCCGAACTCGGCGAGCCCGACACCGGAGGGGTCGACGGCGCGCAGCCGGGCAAGCACATCGACCAAGCTGTGCCCGCAGCGGTGGATGTCCCCCGCGGGCAGCGTGTGCAGCTGTTCCTGGGTCCGGATGACCACGCCGTCCACGTGCTCCACCACCGTGAACGGTCCGCCGCGGAACACGGGGACGTGCTCGGCGAAGAACCGCTCCAGCGCCGGCAGGTCGAGACCGTCGACCGCGCCGTTTCCAGAGCCCGTCATTGTGTCGTCCGCTCGTGGTGCCGGACAGCGCGGCGAGCGATGGCCCAGCGATGGGTCTCGGAGGGACCGTCGTAGATCCGGAAGGGACGGACCTCGCGGAGGAACCGGCCGAGCAGGATGTCACCGGAGACACCGAGCGAGCCGCAGATCTGTAGCGACCGGTCGACCACCCGCCAGACCGCTTCGGCGCAGAACGTCTTGGCGATGGAGGTGGCCTGTGCGGCGGACCGACCCTGATCGAGCTCCCAACAGGCGCGGAGGATGAGGCCACGCGCGGCGGCGATGTCGATCTCGTTGTCGGCGATCATCTGCTGGACCATGCCGAGCTCCGCGAGCCGAGAGCCGAACAGTCGGCGTTCGGCGGCTCGGCCCACCGCGATGTCGTGGGCGCGACGCGCGATGCCCAGCCATCGCATGCAATGCGTCATACGCGCCGGGCCAAGCCGGACTTGGGCGTACCGAAAACCCTCGTCAACCTGGCCGAGAACGGTCTCGTCGCCGACCATGCAGCCGTCGAACACCAGCTCGGCGTGGCCTCCGTAGAGGCTTTCGTCGAGTGTTTCGATGTGGCGGACCTTTTTCATGCCGGGGTTGCCGGCGTCGATGAGGAACATCGTCGCGCCGCCGTTGTCGCCTGGCTCGCCAGAGGTTCTGGCCATGCAGATCGCGAAGCTTGCGCCGTCGGCGCCGGTGATGAACCACTTGCGTCCGTCGATGCGCCAGCCGCCAGGGGTCTTCTCCGCGCGAGTGGTCAGCGCGCTCGGGTCAGAACCGGCCCCGGGTGCGGGTTCGGTCATCGCGAAGCACGAGCGGATCTCACCGGAGGCGAGTGGACGCAGATAGCGGTCCTTCTGCTCGGCCGTCGCGATGGCTTCCAGCATGTGCATATTGCCTTCATCGGGCGCGGCGATGTTCAGTGCCAGTGGCCCCAGCAGCGAGTAACCGGCCTCCTCGAACACGGCGGCCCGCCCGCGCATATCCAGTCCGTGCCCACCGAACTCAGCGCCCACGTGCGGGGCGAACACACCGGCTTCCTTCGCGGCCCACTGCAGCTCGGTCCTGATCTCCTCCGAGCGCGCGACACCCTGGCACCGTTCCTCGATCGGTATCACCGTCTCGCGGACGAACTCGGCGGTCCGGCGTACCAGGTCATCGACGACCGGCTCCGGGGTCAGGTCGATGCCCATGTCTTGGCTCCAAGTGGCTAATTACTATTAGCCGCGACTGTAGCGGCCTGTTACCCAGGTATCAAGGAATCTTGCGTCGTGGGCTATGGTTGATTAGCTCGCCGTTGTGGAGGAGGCGTTATGGCCAGGTCTGCTTCGTCGCGGGCAGGCGACATCCGAGCTGCCGCACTCGAGTTGTTCACCAGGCTCGGATACGAGGCGACAACGATGGCCGACATCGGTGCCGCCGTGGGTATCCGGGGACCGAGTCTGTACAAGCATGTGGCGTCCAAACAGGAGCTGCTGGCGCAGATCATGACCAGCACGATGGAGGGCCTGCTCGCCGCGCACCTGGCAGCCGTCGCGACCACCGAGGACCCGACCGAGCGCCTGCGCCGCGCCGCCGAGGCGCATGTGCGCTACCACGCCAGGCACCGGCTCGAAGCATTCGTCGGCAACCGTGAGATCCGCGGCCTCGTCGAACCGCATCGCGGAGAGGTGCTGGCACTCAGAGCCGAGTACGAGGCCTGCTTCCGCGAGCTGGTCAACGCCGGGATCAGCGCAGGCCGCTTCGGCGTCGGCTCCGCCCGCCTCGCCTCCTACGCCATCCTTGACCTGGGAATGGGGGTTGCGGTCTGGTTCCGCGAAGACGGCGAACTGACCGAGGACACCGTGGTATGGCAGCACGGCGAGTTCGCGCTCCGGATTGTCGGTGTGAAGGCGTAGACCCTTGGTTGCGAAGGCACTGCTAACCCGAACTGAGGGCCATGCTGTCCGGCGCTCCACAGGGCCTCCCCTCCCCACTCTTGTCCAACATCTACCTGCGCACGCTGGACGAGTTCGTCGAGACAGTTCTGATTCCGCGCTGCGTCGTAGAGACCTCCATGCTCAAGACCTGGCAGGCAAACACCGCTCGTCGATGTCAAAGATGGGCGCCAAATACAAGGCCAAGATCCGGACACTGCACGGGGTGCGCACCTGCTTCGAACCGCCGCCCAGCCAACATTCGGTCAACGGATGGGCAGATCGACGATGGTGTCATTCCCTTCGAAGCGCCCCCAGCGCATGCCCGGGAAATGCGATCCGACGAACGGGACCTGGGTGTCGGACAGCAACTTCCGGTAGTGATAGACCACCGCGAGGGCCTGTTCGTCGTTCTCGTGGGCGTCGAGGTGCCAGTCGTCGGCGACGAGTTCCATGTAGCCGTGCACGACGTCGCCGAGGATCAGGCCCTCCTCACCGCCGTCGGTAAGGCGGAGCACTGTCGTACCCGGCGTGTGCCCGGCAGCGTCGAGGGTCTCCAGGCCCGGGAACAGTTGCGAGTCGCCGGTCCAGCACTCGATCCGGTCGGCGATCGGGCCGAGCCGCGGCTGCGGCGCGTCCAACTCCGGCTTGGCCAGCACGTGCTCCCAGGCGGGGATCTCGTAGTCGGTGGCCATGAAGTGTTCCCAGTCGCGCTGGTCGCAGCGGTAGGTGGCGTTGGTGAAGAACGGCTTGCCGTAGAGGGAGGCCCAGCCTATGTGGTCGAAGTGCAGGTGGGTGAACAGCACATCAGTGATGTCGTCCGGGTGGACGCCGAGAGCGGCCAGCCCGGAGCGCAGGGCACCGCCGGCGAACGGGAAGGTCGGGTTGTTGCCGACGCCGGTGTCAACGAGGATCAGCCGGTC
Organism: Dactylosporangium sp. NPDC005572; assembly: GCF_040605515.1. Taxonomy (NCBI): domain Bacteria; kingdom Bacillati; phylum Actinomycetota; class Actinomycetes; order Micromonosporales; family Micromonosporaceae; genus Dactylosporangium; species Dactylosporangium sp. NPDC005572. Next base: position 21,567 of record NZ_JBEXCY010000062.1, read on the forward strand.
GGGAAGGCCTTCGATGAGGAAGCTGCCGACGGTCTGCACCGGGTTGCCGGTCGAGTGGCACATGGAGGCGGTGAACTCCCGCCATTGATCGTTGGTGTGTCCGGCGTAGTACGTCTCGGTGGGGATCGCCACTTCACCGTCGACGACCGAGGTGATGTTCAGACTGCCGATGCGCATGGGGTGTGGTCCGTCCTGTTCAGAGCGGTGTGCGGCTGGGGTGTCCGGGGGCGGTGAACCCGGCGGGGACGCGGTGCTCGAGTTCGGCCTGAATCTCGAGTGCGACGAGCGGGGCGTACCAGCGTCCGGCGCAGATGCCGCTGCCGGCGATGGCCAGGCGCGGCTGGGCCGGGATCGGCTTGTACTGCTGCCGTTCCGGCTCGCCGCCGGCGTCGAAGCCGGCGACGTCTCCGATGGAGTCGGCGACCGCCTTGCCGAAGAACCGTTCCAGGATGACCCGCTGGTTCTCGTATCCGGTGGCCAGTACCACCGCGTCGAACTCGAGGATCTCGCTGTTGGTCAGCTGGACCCCATTGGGCACGAACCGGTCGATCTCGTCGTACTGCCGAACCTTGATGTCGCCGCTGATGACCGCCTCGGACGCGCCGACGTTGATGTAGTAGCCGCCGGCGACTTCGAAGTATTTGGCGAACCAGCCATACGGCGACCAGTCGATCTGGAAGCCGGCGGACTCGAGTCCTTCGTGCAGTTTGCGGTCCAGATCGTTGCCCAGCGCGGTGACGAACTTGAAGTTCTCCATCATGGTGGGCCGGACCTGGGTCGCCAGCCACCGCTTGTCCAGCACGTCGGTCGGCACGTCGCGGGTGTTGAAGGCGCCGTAGTTGATGTTTGCGGTGGGCAGGTCGACGATGCAGATCGGCCCGCGCTGGAACATCGTCGGGGTGCCGCCGTGCACGGCGACGTCGAGCGCGATGTCGTGGGCGCTGGTGCCGGCGCCGACGACCATCACCTTCTTGCCGGTGTAGTCCGCACCGGAGCGGAAGCCTTCGCTGTGGGTCACCGTTCCGGCGAAGTCGCCGAGGCCGCGCAGTGTGGGGATGCGGGGGGTGCCGCTGCCGCCGGTTGCTAGGACAAGGAACTTGGGGTGCATGACCCGTTCGGAGCCGTCGGCCAGCTGGATGCGGGCGGTCCACTGCTCAGTCTCGGGGTCGTAGCTGCCGTCGAGGAAGGACGTGGAGTTCCACAGGTTGAGGTCCAGGGCCTTGACGTAGACCTCGTACCAGTCGGCGAGCCGATCCTTGGAGATGTAGTCGGGGAAGCTGATGGGGAAGGGTAGGTGCAGGAACTGCATCATGCCGTGGGGCTGGTGCAGCACCAGGGATTCGTAGCGTTTGCGCCAGCTGTCGCCGGGCTGTTCGTGCTTGTCGATGACCAGTGCGTCGATGCCCAGCCGGCCGAGGGCTGCAGCGACGAAGACGCCGTTGTGTCCGGCGCCGACGATGAGGACCTCCGGCTCGCGGTCGGTGTAGCTCTTGCGGTGCGCCTGCGATCGTCGTTCGTTGACCAGTTCCTGGTGGTTGTAGCGGCCGAACTGGGGCCACTTCGGTTTCCGGTCGCGCAGGCCGGTCAGCCGGGTGAACAGGACGGTAGCGCGCAGCCCGGCCGGTGAGTCGTCATCGGAGACCACATTGACCAAGCCGTCGGCGAAACCGGCCGCGGTGTCGAACGTGAAGTTGATTTCGTACGTCTCGGTCGGTGCGGTGGTGACCGCGGAGACCGGATCGACCTCGAAGTTTTTGTCGATGGCGAAGTTCGCGGGCTCGATGTCCTGGACGGTGGCCCACAGGTAGGCCTCGATGGCGTCGCGGTCGTGGAACTGGCGGAAGTTCCAGGTGAAGGCCAGCAGGTCCCGCCAGACGGCGCCCGGCGTGAATAGGCGTTGGAACAGGCTGTTGTCGTGTGTCGCGAGGGCCGTCTCGAAATGGGTCAACCAGGTGGCGGCCTGCTCGTCGATGTCCGGCATGATCGTCCCACTCTCTCAGTGGCGTTCGATATCTGCACATCGGAGTTCGATAACTGGTTGGACACTAACGGCGGGCATGCCGCCAGTCAAGGCTTCCCGTCCTTGACCCGATAGGCGCCCCTCACTACGCTGCCGAGCATGTATCGAGCCGCCGAGTGCAAATAGAGCACACCGATACTTCGAAGGATGAGCGTATGTCAAACGAATCCAAGACAGTGGACGGGCGCGTGGCGATGGTCACCGGAGGCGGTGCCGGCATCGGCCGGGCCGCTGCCCTGATGCTCGCGCGCGAAGGCGCGGACATCGTGGTGTGCGACCTCAATGCGGACGCCGGCAAAGCCGTTGCCGAGGAGGTCGAGGCGCTGGGCCGGCGCGCGGTCGCCATCCCAACCGACAGCTCCGACCCAGTCCAGGTGGCGCACCTGGTCGGCGAGGCCATCCGTCGGCTCGGCAAAATCGACATTCTGGTGAACAACGCCGGGATCGTCACCACCGACACGATCCTCGAACTCACGCCCGAGACCTGGGACCGGGTGGTCGCCGTCCACCTGAAGAGCATGTTTGTGTGCTCCCAGGCCGTCGTTCGCGACATGAGCGGGCGAGACTGGGGCCGCATCATCAACATCACCTCGCGGGCGGCCTATCGGGGCCGCGCCGGCGTCGGCCCCTACTCGGCGGCCAAGGGCGGCATGCTCGCCTACTCTCGGGTGCTCGCCGCCGAGACCGCCCAGTGGGGCATCACCGTCAACAACGTCGCCCCCGGCACGACCCTGACACCGATGGTCGAGCGAGCCTTCCCGACCACGGACGGCCAGGCTCAGGAGGCGCGCTCCTCCGGCGTCATCACCGCACCCGTCCGCCTCGCCGAGGCCGACGAGATCGCCGGCGCGGTGCTGTACCTATGCGGACCGCTGTCCAGGCACACCACCGGCACCACGATCCACGTCAACGGCGGCAGCTTCATGCCGTGACCGCGACCGCCCCGGCGGCTTCTAGCAATCGCGGCACACCGGTCTCCAACGCCGGCGCGAACGTGGTGTCGTCGGGGCGCTCGCCGTTGAGCCAGCGGGTGTAGATGGCCTCGCAGAAGATCGCCGACTTCCACAGTGCGAGGGCCTGGTACCACGGCAGGGCCGAGACGTCGGCGCCGGTGAGCTTGACGTAGTGCTCGACCAGGCCCTCGCGGTCGAGGAATCCGGGCAGCGCCGTCACCGGCGACAGTTCGATCGGTGTGGGCGCGGCGGCCGCGGTCGACCACGTGGCGGTGAGATAACCCAGATCGGCGAGCGGATCGCCGAGCGTGGCCATCTCCCAGTCCAGCACCGCCGCGATATGGGTTGCACCGTCGGCGAACATGATGTTGCCGAGCCGGTAGTCGCCGTGCACGAGCGCGGCGCCACGACTCTGCGGCAGGTGCGCGCCGAGCCACGCTGAGAGCCGCCGCACCTCGGGCAGCACGCGGGTCGAGGAGATGTCCCACAGCCCGGTGAACCGTTCGACCTGCCGTCGCAGATAGCCCTGCGGACGGCCGAGCGACGCGAACGACTCCCGGCCGACGTCGACAGCGTGCAGCGTGGCGAGCCCTTCCACGGCCAGCTCGCTGATCCGCAAACGGTCGGCCGGCGCGGTCAGCTGTACCGGCAGCGCTCCGGTGATGATGTGTCCATCCACATGATCCATGAGATAGAACGGCACCCCGAGCACCGACTCGTCCGTACAGACCGCCCGGATCCGCGGCACCGGGATCCCGGCCCCGGCCAGCATCCGCTGCACTGACGCCTCGCGCCGCATGTCATGCGTCGAGCGGGGCAACGGAGGGCGCGGCCCGCGCCGCAGCACGACCGTGGCATCGCCGCGACGCAGCAGGTAGGTGACGTTGGACTGGCCCTCCCCGATCCGCCGCCACGAGATCGGCCCGAGCCCGATGTGCTGCGCGTCGAGATAGCCCCGCAGCCTGTCCAGCACGAGCAGCGGCGGCGCATTGCGCGGATCCGCATCGCCGGCCGTCGCCACCACCTCGATCCCATCGGCGACGGCGTGCATGTCCTCGGGGTCAAGCATGATCGTTCACCGCGTCCATTCGTCGTTCGAGGCCCGATTCGATTTCGTTCGTACGGGCCCGGGTGGCCCGGTGCGCAGTCACCCACTCATGCGTCTCGGTCGACCCGTCGTACACCCGGAACGGCGGCACTTCATTGAGGAACCAGGCCAGTGGCAGCGCTTCGGTCATGCCATCGCCGCCACAGCTGCATCGCCCGGTCGATCACCGCGAACACCGCCTCCGAGTAGTACACCGTGGCCACCGACGACAGCGCGGCGCCGGCGCGGGGATCTTCGGCCAGGCCCGAGCGGTCTTGGCGATGTCAGGTACCGCTCCTGCTGGTCCGTGGTCGCAACGAGTTCGAGCAGATGCATGTTGTCCTCGTCGGCCGCCATGCAGTGCAGGGCGGCCGACCCGAAGGCGGAGCAGCCGGCCTCCTGGAACACGGCCGGCCAGTCCTGGACGCCGAGCCCGCGTCCACCGAGCTCGGTGCCGACGTGCGGGGCGAAGACGCCATACTCCTCGGCGGCGTCCAGCAGACGACGGCGGGCGTCGGCGGCGAGGTGCTGCCCGGGTGGCGGTTCGCCGGGCAGCACGACGTCGCGGACGAAGCGGCGGGTGGCCTCGGCCAGAGTCATCGGTGCTCTCCCATGTTCGGGTGTGTTATGCGGTGCCGCCGGCGCTGAGCAGGCCGCCGTCGATCACCAAGGTCTGACCGGTGATCCAGGACGCGTCGTTGGAGGCGAGGAAGGCCACAGCCGCGGCGACGTCCTCGGGTACGCCGAGCCGGCCGAGTGGGTAGGCGGCTACAGCCTCGCGCTCACGATCCTCGTAGAGCGCGCGGGCGAACGCCGTCTTGATGACCGCCGGGGCGACTGCATTGACCCGTACGGCCGGCGCCAGTTCTACCGCGAGGGTGCGGGTGAGGTGGGTCAGCGCGGCCTTGCTGACGCCGTAGAAGCCGATGCCGGGCGAGGGAACGAGGCCGGTCACCGACGACACGTTGACCACCGCACCGCCCTCGGCGAGCGGCGCGCCCTCGTGCCGGCGGGCGGCCTGCACCCATTGGAGGCCGCCGAGTACGTTGACCTCGGCGATCTTCCGGGCGACTGCCGGGTCCAGGTCGAGCAGTGGACCGTACACCGGATTGATGCCAACGTTGTTGACCAGGATGTCCAGGCGCCCGAAGCGTTCGGCCACCGTGTTCAGGACCGCAGCGCGATGCTCGGCGTCATCGGCCTTGCCAGCCACGCAGATGGCGCGGCCGGAGGGCAGCGTCGCTGCTGCTTCCGCGAGAGCCTCGGGGCGGCGGGCGGTCAGGCAGACCCGGGCCCCCTCGGCGGCCAGCCGGTGGGCGATGGCTAGGCCGATGCCCCGGCTCGCACCGGTGACGATGGCGACCCGGCCGTCAAAACGCGGGCGATTCACTGGGCCTCGGATTGTTCGCGAAGCGCCGCGCGCTGGATCTTTCCGGTGGCGGTCTTGGGCAGTGCGGGCACGATCGTGACCTGCCGTGGGTACTTGTAGGCGGCCAGCCGCTGGCGGGCGAAGTCGATGAGCTCATCGGCCGTGGCGCTCGTTTCCGGCCGGAGCGACACGTAGGCGACGACCTTCTCGCCCCGATAGTCGTCAGGCAGTCCGATCACAGCGGCCTCGAAGACGGCCGGGTGCTCGTAGAGCACGTCCTCTACCTCCCGCGGCCAGACTTTGAAGCCAGAGGTGTTGATCTGGTCCTTGATCCGATCGACGATGTAGATCCAGCCATGTTCGTCCATGACGGCCACGTCACCGGTGTGCAAGTGCCCGCCGGGCAGGGTGTGCGCGGTCGCCTCCGGGTTCTGCCAGTAGCCGGGGATGACCTGCGGGGCGGTGAACACCAGTTCGCCTTCTTCGCCCGGCGGCTGCTGCGCGCCAGCGGCGTCGACGATGCGCACGTCGGCGTTCTGCATCGGTACCCCGACGGAGAGGGTGCCGCTGGGCTGATGGACCGGCGCCACGCTGCCCGGTGGCACGGCGATGCCACCGGCTGTGGTCTCGGTCATGCCCCAGATGTTGTGCAGGTACGGACCGAATCTGACCCGGAAGGCCTCGATGGTGGCCGGTGGGATCGGCGCGCCGCCGGAGTACAGCAACCGTACGGTCGTGAATTGTTCCGGACCGGCGGCGGGAAGCTGGAAGAACGTGTTGAAGGCGGTGATCGAGCCGATCGTAGTGGTCACCGCATGCTCGGCGAAGGTGTCCAGCGCGACCGCGGGGTCGAACCGGCCGCTCATGCTCAGCGTGGCGTCGTTGAGCAGGGCGATGCCCGCGTTGAGCGACAGGCCGGTGATGTGAAACAGCGGGGCGATGGCATACACGACGTCGCCCGGGCGCAGCGACAGCCATCGGCCGTAGTTCAGCACCGAGTGCAGGTAGTTGCGGTGGGTGTTGAGCGCGCCCTTGGGCGGTCCGGTCGTGCCGGAGGTATAGGTGATGAACGCGATGTCATCCAGGGCGGTCGGAACCGGGTCGGGGTGCTGTCCGGCCCGCTCGCGCAGGATGGCGGCAACCTCACCGTCGGGGGAGGGCGGTGGATCGCCGGGCGCGAAGACACGGGGATCGTCGCGGGTCTGGAAGTCGCGCGGGGACGCGGACAGCAGCCAGCCGACGGTGCTGCCGTACAGGGTCTGCCGAGTGTCGGCGTCGGTGCCCTGCGTGACAATGATGCCCTTGGTCCCTGAGTCGTCGACCAGGCGGCGCAGTTCGCGGTTGCGATACATCGGGTTGAGCGGCACGGCGATGGCGCCGCTCTTCCAGATCGCCAGCAGGCTGATCGGGTAGTGCGGCGTGTTCTGCAGGTAGATGCCCACCCGGTCGCCGTGGCCGACGCCCCGGGCCTGTAATTCCGCGGCGAGCGCGTCGGCATGCGCGTCCAGTGCCGCGGCGGTGAGGGTGCCGTCGAAGTAGCGGACCGCGGCGCGGCCGGGCGCGCCCGCCACCCGGGCCTGCCATGCGGCGCCGATCGAGGCGTGCTCGATGACCGGCGCGGAGTCGATCCGCGGTGGGTAGGCGGCGAGCCACGGGCGGGCGGCATCGTTTGTCATATATGGCTTTCCCCACTCTCGGCGGCCGTCGTGCGGTCTTGACACCCGCGAGAGCACCTTACTAGCCTCTGAGCGATTGTTGAATAGGCATGTAGCAAATAGTGCACGAGGTGACGGTGTCGAAGCAGGTCAAGTCGCGCGATGTGGTCGATGTCGCCGTGGTTGGTGCCGGGCCGACTGGCCTGATGATCGCCAACCTGCTCGGTGTCCACGGACTGCGCGTGCAGGTATTCGAAGCGGGCCAGGATCTCATCGATTTCCCGCGCGGCGTCGGCATGGACGACGAGACGCTGCGCACCTTCCAGGCCGCCGGCCTGGTCGACAACGTCCTGCCGCACACCATTCCGCACCAACTGCTCGTCTTCGTCGACGCCAAACAGCGCGACCTCGCCCGCCTCGCCCCGCCCACCGCGGAGTTCGGCTGGCCCCGACGCAACGGCTTCGTCCAGCCCCTCGCCGACCGTGTCCTGCTCGAAGGCCTGGACCGCTTCGACGCCGTGGACGTGCACTGGAACTGCCGGGTTACTGGCCTCGCGCAGGACGCCGATCGCGTCGAGCTCACCGTCACTACACCCGAGGGTGAGCGCACGGTCCGGGCCAGCTACGTCGTCGGCGCGGACGGCGGGCGCAGCGACACCCGCAAGGCGCTCGGCTTCGCCTTCGCCGGCACCTCGGCTCCCGCCGACTGGTTCGTCATCGACATTCGCAACGACCCGCTCGGCCGCCCCGGCTCGTACGTCGTCGCCGATCCGCACCGCCCCTACGTGTCGATCAGCATCCCGCACGGCATCCGCCGCTTCGAATTCATGCTCAAGCCCGGCGAGACCGAAGCCGAGGCGATGACCGACGAGTTCGTCCGGCGCCTGCTGGCCCCCATCGTGCCCGCATCGGCCAAGGTGGACATCATCCGGCGGCGGGTCTACACCCACCACTCCCGCATGGCCGAACACTTCCGCTCCGGCCGGGTGTTCCTGATCGGCGACGCTGCCCACGTCATGCCGGTCTGGCAGGGGCAGGGCTACAACAGCGGCATCCGAGACTCGCTGAACCTGTCCTGGAAACTGGCGATGGTGCTGCGCGGCCTGGCCAGCGACCAGTTGCTGGACAGCTACGAAACCGAACGCCGCCGCCACGTCCGGGCCATGATTGACCTGTCGACCTGGGTCGGCCGGGCCGTCTCGGTGACCAATCGGCTCGGGGCCGCCGTCCGCAACGGCTTCTTCCGTACGATCTCCGCGGTACCCAGCGCGAAGAGCTACATCGTGACGATGCGGTTCAAACCGATGCCGACCATGACCGACGGCGCGCTCACCAAGGTCGGCGTGCACAGCGAGCCGAGCCCGGTCGGCCGCATGTTCATCCAGCCGACCGTCAGCACCCGCACTAGCCCGTCGGTCAAGCTCGACGACGCGCTCGGCCCGTGGTTCGCGCTGATCACCTGGAACAACGACCCATGTGCGATCCTCGACGACGACGCCCGGGCCCGGCTGGCCCGCACCGGCGTCCGCCTCGTCTGGGCGCGGCCCGCCGTGCAACTGCACTGGACCGAAGTTGGCCCGGTGAACCCGGATGTGCTGGTGATCGGCGATCTCGACGGCTCCCTGAAACGCTGGTTCGACGCCCGCCCCGAATCGGTCTTGCTGATCCGGCCCGACCGCATCGTCGGCGGCGCCGGCCCGGCCCACGCCGCGTCGGACATGGTGCGCGGCTTCGACCACGCCGTGGCCGCACCCGACCCGTCAACCTGGGAAGTGCAATGACGCTCTGGACTGACCTCGCCGGCCTGGACTACACGATCCGGCACGTGCCGGTCGGCGCGTGGTCCACCCGCGTGCTTGACTGCGGCGACGGCCCGCCGTTCATCCTCATGCACGGCACTGGCGGGCACCTCGAGGCCTTCACCCGCAACCTGCGCGCCCTCGCCGCCCACTACCGGGTCATCGCCTACGACTTCCCCGGCCACGGCTGGACCACCACCGCGCACACCGATCTGGAGATCGGCGACTACATTGCCCACCTTGTCGGCTTGATGGACGCCCTCGGCATCGACCGCGCCCACCTGTCCGGCGAGTCGCTCGGCGGCTGGGTCGCTGTCAAATTCGCCGCTGCCCACCCCGGGCGCGTCGGGCGCCTCGTGCTGAACACCCCCGGCGGCACCATGGCCACACCCGAAGTCATGGAGCGCATCCGGGCACTGAGCCAAGCTGCCGCCGACAACCCGACCGACGAGCGCATCCGCGCCCGTCTCGAATGGCTGATGGCCGACCCGCGGTCGGTGACCGACGAACTGGTCGCCATCCGCCAGGGCATCTATGCCCGGCCCGGCTTCGCCGAATCGATGCGGCACATCCTGTGTCTGCAGGACCCGGACGTCCGGCGGCGCAACCTGGTCACCGACGACGAACTCGCCGCCATCACCGCCCCGGCACTGGTCATCTGGACCAGCGACGACCCGTCCGGACCGGCGAAAGCTGGGCTGGACATGGCCAAACTCCTGCCCGCCGGGGAGTTCCAGCTCATCGAACGGGCCGGCCACTGGCCCCAGTGGGAGCAACAGGAGTATTTCGACCAGATCGTGCTGAAATTCCTGGACCGGCCCGCATGAGTGCGATCGAGAGGGCCGCCGACCGGTTGGAGACCGCCGCCCGCACCGGCATCGCCTGTGGCGGCGTCGCGGACCTGCTCGGACCCGACGACATCGACGCTGCCTACCAAGTCCAGCAACTGCTCACCCAGCGCCGGTTGGCGACAGGCGCCCGCATCGTCGGGCGGAAGATCGGGCTGACCTCACAGGCCGTGCAACGGCAGGTCGGCGTCGACCGGCCCGACTTCGGAGTGCTCTTCGACGACATGCACTACGGCGACGGCGCCGAGATCCCGATCGGCCGTTTGCTGCAGCCCAAGGCCGAGGCGGAGGTAGCGTTTCTTCTCGGCCACGACATCCGGGATCCGCACGACGTCCGGGAGGCTGTGACATACGCCTATCCCGCCCTGGAGATCGTCGACAGCCGCATCGCCGACTGGCGCATCGGCATCACCGACACCGTCGCCGACAACGCCTCCTCCGGCGTGTTCGTCATCGGCACGACCGGCACGCCGATCGTCGCCGTGCAGCCGATCGACGTCACGATGACAATGCGCCGCAACGGCGAGGCCGTGTCCCAGGGCACCGGCCGGGACTGCCTCGGCGACCCGCTCAACGCCCTGGCCTGGCTGGCCGCCACCGCCATTGACATCGGCACCCCACTACGTGCCGGCGACCTCGTCCTGTCCGGTGCGCTCGGCCCGATGGTGCCGGTCACTGCGGGCGACGTGTTCGAGGCCCTCATCGCCCCGCTGGGCAAGGTGACCGCGCGATTCTCCGGAAGGACCACACAACCATGAGCACACGTACAGGAGTCGCGATCGTTGGCTCCGGCAACATTGGCACCGACCTCATGTTCAAAATCATGCGCAGGGCCGAGCACCTGCGGGTCGTGGCGATGGTCGGCATCGACCCGGACTCCGACGGGCTCGCCCGGGCCGCCCGGCTAGGCATCGCCACCACCGCCGAGGGCGTGGACGGTCTCATCGCCATGCCCGAATTCGCCGACGTCGAGATCGTGCTCGACGCGACCAGCGCCGCCGCCCACGCGGCGAACGCACGGAAGCTGGAGCCGCACGGCCGGCGCCTGGTCGACCTTACCCCGGCGGCGATCGGCCCGTTCGTGGTGCCGCCGGTCAACTTCGACGAACATCTCGACGCCCCGAACATCAACATGGTCACCTGTGGCGGGCAGGCCACCATCCCGATCGTAGCGGCGGTGTCCCAGGTGACCGAGGTGCCATACGCGGAAATCGTCGCCTCCGTCTCCTCCCGCTCGGCCGGCCCGGGCACCCGGGCGAACATTGACGAGTTCACCGAGACCACCGCGCACGCCATCGAAGCCGTCGGCCGAGCCCGCCGCGGCAAGGCCATCATCATTCTGAACCCGGCCGACCCGCCGCTCATCATGCGCGACACCGTCTTCTGCCTCATCGGCGCCGCCGACCACGACGCGGTGCGCCGGTCCATCGAGCGAATGGTCGCCGAGGTAGCGACCTACGTGCCCGGCTACCGGCTCGTGCAACAAGTACAGTTCACCCCGGTCGACCCGCACGAGGTGGCCATTCTGCTGCCGATCGGGGCCGGGCCGGTGGACACCAAGGTGTCGGTGTTCCTCGAGGTCGAGGGGGCCGCCCACTACCTCCCCGCTTACGCCGGCAACCTCGACATCATGACCTCCGCGGCGATGCGGGTCGCCGAGCGGATCGCGACCCGGGACAAGGCGGCCGCCTGATGACAACCGAAATCTACGTCCAGGACGTCACCCTGCGCGATGGCATGCACGCCATCCGCCACCGCATCACGCCCGAACTCGTCGGCCGAATCGTCGCCGCCCTCGACCAGGCGGGCGTCACCGCCGTGGAGATCAGCCACGGCGACGGCCTGGCCGGCTCCAGCCTCAACTACGGCCCCGGCAGCCACACCGACTGGGAATGGATCGAGGCCGCGGTCGCCAACGCCCGGCGCACCGTCATCACCACGCTGCTGCTTCCCGGCGTCGGCACCATCGCCGAACTGCGCCGAGCCCACGAACTCGGTGTTCGCTCGGTGCGAGTCGCCACCCACTGCACCGAGGCCGACGTGGCCGCGCAGCACATCGCCGAAGCCCGCAATCTCGGTATGGACGTGTCCGGCTTCCTGATGATGAGTCACATGATCGGCCCCGCCGAACTGGCGAAGCAGGCGCTGCTGATGCAGTCCTACGGCGCGCACTGCGTGTACATCACCGACTCGGCCGGCCGGCTGACCGTCGATGACGTCCGCGATCGGGTGCGCGCCTACCGCGACGTGCTCGAGCCGGGTACGGAGGTCGGCATCCACGCCCACGAGAACCTCTCGCTCGCCGTGGCCAACTCGATGGCCGCCGTGGAGGAGGGCACCTACCGGGTGGACGCGTCTCTCGCCGGGCAGGGGGCCGCCGCCGGCAACACCCCGATCGAGGCGTTCATCGCCGTCGCGAACTTGCGCGGCTGGCAGACCGGCTGCGACTTGTTCGCCCTTGAGGACGCTGCAGACGATTTGGTACGGCCACTGCAGGACCGCCCGGTCCGGGTTGACCGGGAGACACTGACGATCGGGTACGCCGGCGTCTACGGCAGCTTCCTGCGGCACGCCGAGATCGCCGCGGCGACCTACGGTGTCGATGCGCGGCGGATCCTCATCGAGGCCGGACGGCGCAAGCTCGTCGGCGGCCAGGAGGACATGCTGACCGACATCGCTCTCACCCTGCAGGCCCAAGCAAGCTGAGGCTACTGAAGGGCCCCGTCCGCGCGGCCCTTCAGCTCGGTGATAAATGCGATGTGCTCCTCCACCGTGGACAGACCATTTCGTGCACTGGTCAGCGCCACATCGGTAACACCGGCGTCGCGCAGTCGCGGCAGCGCGGCGACGGACTGCTCCAGCCAGGTGCCGGGCCCGTCGGGCAGCATGTTGAACAAGACCCGGAACCCGTCGGGGGAGCGGCCGTGTTCGCGCAGCAGGTGCTGGACTCGCTGCCAGGCGGTGACCGCCTCCTCGCGCAGTCCGTAGCCGAAGATGAAGCCGTCGCCGAGCCGGACGGCCCGCTGGTAGGCCGCCTCGGACGAGCCGCCGAGCCAGATCGGGATCGGCCGGGCCGGTGGCGGGAACACCGCCGCCCGGTCGATCCGGTCGAACCGGCCGGTGAAGGTGAGCGGTTCGCCGGTCCAGAGCCGGCGCAGGAAGGGGATCTGCTCGTCGAGGCGGCGGCCGCGAGTGGTCCAGTCCGCCCCGAGCGCGTGGTACTCCACCGGGTTGTAGCCGATGCCGACACCCAACCGCAGCCGCCCGCCGGAGAGCAGGTCGACGTCGGCCGCCTGCTTGGCGACTAGGACGGTCTGCCGCTGCGGCAGGATCAGAATGCCGGTTACGAGCTCGATGCGCGTGGTCAGGGCGGCGAGGTGGCCGAACGCCACGAACGGATCGTGGAAAGGATCCCGTTCGTGATACGCGCGGACTGGCATTGGTGGATACCGGTCGACTCCGGCGACCGCGCCGACCACATGGTCGTACATCAGCAGATGCTCGAATCCGAGTTCCTCGGTGGCAATCGCGAAGCGCCGCAACGCCTCCGGATCGCCGCCCAGTTCGTTCTGTGGATAGGTGACGCCCAGCCTCATCGCCATCGCTGCTCCCTCGGCAGTGCCGACCCGTGTCGCACAAAATACACGCCCGCGATCGCTATTTGAAACAGAACGAGCCCGCGAATGCCGCTATCGTGGCCGCATGCTGGAGATGAGCGACGCCCGCCCGGCAAAGACGCGAGACGGCAACCAGACCCTCGCCCGTGGGCTTCGCGCGCTGCTGGCCATCGCCGACGCCGACCATGGCCTGACCGTCCAGGAGGTCGGCGAACGGCTCGGCGTGCACCGGTCCATCTCCTACCGGCTGCTGCAGACGCTCGTGGACTTCGGGCTCGCCACGCGCACGCAGCACAGGCGCTACATCCCCGGCGCGCGGCTGGCTACCCTCTCCGAGGCCTACCTGCCAGGGCTGCGCAGCGTGGCGAACCCGGTCATGCGGACCCTGGCTGATCGGTTCCGCTCGACGGTCTCCCTCTTCGTCGAACAGGGCACCGAGGCGGTTCTGGTGACGGCGGTCGAACCGACCACGGCGTCGCTGCACATCGCGCTGCGACCCGGCACCCGCATGCCGGCGGCGCGCGGCGCCGTCGGTTCTGCGATGCTCGCGGCTCGGCCGGCCGAGGCAGGCGAGCCGCCAAGGGTGAGCGTGGCCCGCCGCCGCGGCTATGCCCGCAGCGATGCCGAACTCGAGGCGGGCCAGCACGCGGTCGCGGCGTGGATTCCGGACCCAGACGCGGGTGTGCGGGCCTGCCTCAACCTCATCACCTACAGCGTGGCCGTCGCCGACGGTGCCGGCCCAGCCGTGCGCCGGGCGGCCGATTCGATCGGCCTGCTGCTGCGCCGCCAGCAGTAGCAAAACCTCTCCACCCAGCCGTTTGGCCTCGTCGAACGGCCATATTGCCTGCTTGCGGTCGACTGCGGTGGTGAGTACTCTCGGGTGCACTCTCGGAACACGAGAGTGCATTATTAGCACAGGCTCGATGGTAGTCAGAGGAGTCTGCCAACGTGAGACACCCCTTTTCTAAGCTCGCCGCCGCCGGTGCCGCCGCCGCGCTGCTGCTGACCGCCTGCTCCACCGACGACGGCGCGGCCGGCGGCGACTCGAACGGCAAACCCATCAACCTCGCCATCGTGTACGGCATCACCGGCGCCTACTCCGGCACCGGCGCGGTCTACATGAAGGGCTTCAACGCAGCCGTCGACGACATCAACGCGCACGGCGGCATCGCCGGCCGCAAAATCAAGGTGAACCTGATCGACGACAAGAGTGACATCACCTTCGCCGTCTCGCAGATCACCCAGCTGCTGCACGGCAAGGACAAGCCCGACGTCGTAGTGCCGGGCGGCGTCAGCACCGAGACGCTGGGCATGCTGCCGGTCGTCAGCGATGCCGAGCTGTTCTCCGTGTCGGTGGCCTCGTCCGTCGCCGCCAACGACCCGAGCAAGTACCCCAACCACTTCGGCGTCTCCTCCACGCAGGCCAACCAGCTCGCCTCGATCGGCAAATCGATGGCGGCCAAGGGCGTGAAGAAGCTGGCGGTGCTGGCCGGGGCCGACGCCTTCGGCGACACCAACGTCACCGGCATCAAGGCGGTCGCTGAGGCCAACGGCATCAGCATCGTGGCCACCGAACGACCGGACCCGAAGGCCCTGAACTTCGATGTCGCCTTCCAGCGGCTCGCCGCCGCGAAGCCGGATGCCATCTACGCCGACTTCGCAGCCTTCGACGCCATCGGCCGAGCGTTCACCTCCCGCTTGACCGTCGGCGCCACCGACATCCCCTACTACGCCGGCACCGCCTCTGCCTCGACGGTCCCGACCACCCTGACCGACAAGAAGGCACTGGTGAACTGCGAGCTGCCGGAGTTCGCCTCGATGGTGCAGCAATCGCCGGCACCGACCTACTTCACGCCCCTGCTGAACGCATTCAAGGGCAATCCCGGCAGCGCCTACTCCGGCGCCCTCGGCTACGACACCGTTCAGCTCATCGCCCTAGCCATAGAACGCACCAACGGCGACACCGACGCCGCCAAGCTGACCCAAGCCCTGATCGGTCAGCCCATCCCGGCCAACCGGCTCGCGCTGTACCCGGAGGGCTACACCCTCAGCAACTCCGACCACTTCCCGAAACCGACCGAAAAGACGTTCAAGGCGATTCCCTGTGACTCGTCCATTGTGGACGGTATCTGGGTGCCGAGCGCGCAATCCTGAACGAATGCCGGGTCAGGCGCACCACCCGGTGTTTGCCTGACCCGGCAACCGCCAGCCGCCGGCCGACCGGCCTGCGAAACTCGAGTACGTGGGTGAGATGGAAGAGAACTACGACGTCGTCGTGCTCGGCTCCGGCGCCGCGGGCCTGACCGCCGCGCTCGCCGCCGCGGTGCAGGGGGCACGGGTCGCCGTCTTCGAGAAGGCCGAGCTGATCGGCGGTACCACCGCACTGTCCGGCGCGGGCATCTGGATCCCCGGCAACCAGATCGCGGCCCGCGCCGGCATCGAGGACTCCCAAGAACAAGGCCTGAAGTATCTGCTCAGCCTCTCCAACGGCATGATCCTGCCGGAACTAGCCGAAGCGCTCATCGACGGCGGCCCCCAGCTGATCGACTTCCTCGAGGCGCACACCGAGATCCGGCTCCAGCTCGTCCCCGGGTATCCCGACTACCACCCCGAGCACCCCGGTGGGCTCGCCGGCGGCGGCCGCACCCTCGAACCGGCGCTGGTCTCCTTCTCCGGGCTGGAGGACTGGACCGCGCGCATCGCCGGCGACATCCAACGCATCATGCTTGTCGAAATGCCACTGGGCGGAGGCACCGGAGTGGTCGCAGCCGAGGTCCTGGCCGAACGCGCCGCCGCCAACCTCGAAGGACTCGGCCGGGCGCTGGTCGGCGGCTTACTCAAGGCCTGCCTCGCTCGCGGCGTCACGGTGGCCACTGGCGTCCGCGGCTTGCGCTTGACCACCCGCGACAGCGAGGTGACCGGTATCCGGGTAAACACCGCCGGCGGTGAACGCGTCGTGCCGGCCGGCGCCGTCATCCTGGCTACCGGTGGCTTCGACTACGACCCCGACCTCGTCCGCGACTTCCTGCGCGGACCGCTCAGCCGCGGCGTCGGCGCCCCGAGCAACACCGGCGACGGGCTGCGCATGGCCATGCGCGTCGGCGCCCAACTGGGCAACATGCGCGAGGCCTGGTGGTCACCAGTGCTCACCACACCCGGCATCCGATCCGACGGCGGGCGCCGCGGCCTGCTCATCTCCCGTGAACGGGCCCTGCCCGGCTCGATCATGGTCAACCGCTACGGTCGGCGCTTCGCCAACGAGGCCGCCAACTACAACGCCTTCGGCGGCGCGTTCCACCACCTCGACGAGTCCAAACTGGACTACCCGAACATCCCGGCCTACCTCATCTTCGACCACTCCACCGTCGAGCGGTACGGCGTCTTCGGCAACCCGCCGGGTGGAGAGGTGCCGGACTGGGTCATCCGGGCCGCCACCCTGGACGAGCTCGCCGATCGGCTCGATCTGCCCGCCGACGCACTGCACGCGACCGTCGACCGGTTCAACACCCACGCCCGGGCTGGTATCGACCCCGACTTCACCCGGGGCGTCAGTGCCTACGACCGGTTCCCCGGCGGACGGATGGGCGACCCGGACTCGCCGCATGCCACCCTCGGACCGGTGGCGACCGCTCCCTTCTATGGCGCCCGCGTGGAAAGCTCGGCGCTCGGCACGAAGGGCGGTCCGCGAACCGACCGCGACGGGCGCGTCCTGGACGTCGATGGCGACCCCATCCGTGGCCTCTACGCCGCCGGCAACGTCATGGCCAGCCCGAGCGGCATGGTCTACGGCGGCGCCGGCGGCACCCTCGTCATCGCCGGTGTCTGGGGCATGTACGCGGGACGGGCGGCGGTCCAGGATCAGGGCAGGAGCGCCGGATGAGCACCGCGGTCTTCGCCGGCCTCTCCACCGGCGCGATCTACACCCTGATCGCCATCGGCTACAACGTCACCCTGACTTCCGCCGGCGTGCTGAACTTCGCCTACGCCAACACTCTCGTCCTGGGCGGCTTCATCGCCCTGAGCGCCACCGGCTGGGGCTTGCCGCTACCGCTGATCCTGCTCACCTGCGCCGCGATCTGCACCCTCGTGTCCGTCGGTGTCGAGCGGGCGGCCATCCGCTTCCTGCCCAGCGGCGGGCACGCCGAGCTGATCACGACCCTCGGCGCCGGCACGGCGATCACCGCCATCACCGTCCTCATCTGGGGACCCGATCCCCAACGCCTCGCCCTCTACGAACAGCATCCGATCGACCTGCTGGGCGGTCGCGTCGTGCCCAACAATCTCGTCCTCATCGCCCTGCCGGTCGTCTTCGGCGTCGGCCTGCACCTGCTGATCCGCGGCACCCGCTTCGGCCTCACCAGCCGCGCCCAAGCCTTCGACCGGGAAGCCACGATGCTGCGCGGCGTGAACGTGCGCTGGCTGTCCATCGGCGCATTCGCCATCACCGGCGCGTTCGCCGGCCTGGTCGGGCCGTTCGTCCTCGTGTCGACCGCGGCCAGCCCGTGGCTGGCTATCACCATCGCTCTCAAGGGCTTTGTCGTGCTCGCGCTCGGCGGCCTCGGCAGCCAGCTCGGCACCGTTATCGCCGGCTTCCTCCTCGGCCTCGTCGAATCCTTGGTCGCCCTGTGGATCGGACCGTTCTACGGCGACTACTCCGTCTTCGTCGTCTTCGTACTGGTCCTGCTGCTGCGACCGCAGGGCCTGTTCGGCAGCCGCAGTCTGAGGCTGGTCTGAATGAGCATCCAAAGCATCGCCACCGGCCGTGCCCGACCCTGGCTGCTGCCGGCCGGATGGTTGCTGGTGACCGCCGTCGTCGCGAACCAGCCCGGCCTCGGCCTTGACGCGTTCTGGACCCGGCAGATCGTCCTGGTCTGCCTGTCGGCACTCCTGGTCAGCGGCCTCAACCTCAGCCTCGGCTGGGCCGGCGAGCTCAACATGGGCCTGCCCGCCATGTACGCGGTCGGCGCTTACCTGACCGCGTACGTGTCCAGCAAGGTCTTCAACGACCTCGCCGTGTGCCTCGTGCTGTCCGCCGCCGCTGCGATCGTCGTCGGACTTCTCGCCGGCGTGCCGGGACTGCGGCTCGGCGGCTGGATGCTAGCCGTGTGCACGTTCCTGCTCGTCGGGCTCATCCCCGTCACCCTGCAGGTCATCCCCACCTCGATCCTCGGCGGGCAGTCCGGCTTCGTCGGCATCCCCCGCCCGCAACTGTTCGGCCACCCGCTGCGGGAAGAGGCGTTCTACGCCGTCGTGGTCGTGGTCACCGCACTGTGGTTCGCGCTCTACCGCAACGCCGTCCAGTCCCCGTTCGGCAACTCGCTGCTGGTCCTGCAGCACGGCCCGGTGCTCGCACCGTCGCTCGGCTTGTCCCGCTACCGGCTGAAACTCATCACCTACGCGTTCGCCTCGGTGCCCATCGGCGTGGCAGGCAGCCTGTTCGCCTACAACGACCGCTTCGTCGCACCGGAAAGCCTTGGCCTCAACCTGATCCTGCTCACCCTGGTGGCGCTGATCATTGCGGGCCGGCGCAGTATCTACGCGATCTTCGTCGGGGTCGTCGTCGTGCAGTACCTCAACAACCTGTCAACCGAGTTCGACGAGTGGAGCGACGTCGCCTTCGGCGCCTTCCTGATCATCGGCGGCCTGGCCTTCGGCGGGGGAATCGCCGGCATCGCCCGCCGCATCGCCCGCCGCTTCATCCCGGCCACCACCGCCAATGCCGCGGCCGGGGCCGTTCCCCACCTAGCCGGCGCCGACCTCAGGCTCGACGCGGTCCGCAAGACCTTCGGCGGCGTCCACGCCGTCGCCGAAGTGTCGCTGCTCGCCCGGGCCGGTCAGATCACTGCCCTGATCGGCCCCAACGGATCGGGCAAGACCACCACGCTCAACCTCATCAGCGGACTGCAGCGGCCGACCGCCGGCCGCATCCTGCTCGGTGACCGCGACCTGACCAGGCTGCCGGCGATCCAGGTGGCCCGCTGCGGCGTGGCGCGCACCTTTCAGACGCCGGCGATCCCGATCGAGCTGACCGTGCTCGACGCCGTGGCCGCCGGCCGCATCCAGCGTCGGCCCATCTCTCTGCTGTCCGCCGTGCTCCGATCACCCAAGTACCGGCGGGTTGTCCGGGAGAACCGGGAAGCCGCCGCGCAGTGGCTGGCCGTGGTCGGGCTCAGCCCGGTCGCCGGCGAGCCGGCCGCGGCGATGGCCCTCGGCACCCGCCGGATGATCGAACTGGCCCGCGCCTTGTGCGCCGATCCGTCCCTGCTGCTGCTCGACGAAGTCGCCTCCGGTCTCGACCGCGACGAGGTAGAGGAGCTCGCCACCGTGCTGCGCAAGGTCCGCGACGCTGGCGCGACTATTGTCCTCGTCGAGCACAACTTCAGCCTCGTGCAATCCCTCGCCGACTATGTTGTCGTCCTCGCCGAAGGCGCTGTGCTCACCGATGGCGACCCACGTACCATCGCCGAGCATCCCGAGGTCCTCGAACGGTTCCTCGGCACCGGCGCCGGCGTCTCCGGCACCACCCTGCAGGAAGGTCGCCGGGCATGAGCGACATTCTCGACGTCCGCAACCTTGCGACCGGCTACGGCGACCTGCGCGTCGTGTGGGACGTGAGCTTCACCGTCCAGGCCGGTGAAGTCCTCGCCTTGCTTGGCCGCAACGGCGCCGGCAAGACCACCGTGCTGCGCGCGATCACCGGCCTCAATCGGTTGCACGCCGGCCGGATCGAATTCGACGGCCACGACCTCGGCCGCACCCCGCCATACAAGCGCATCGCCCGGGGCATCGGCATCGTCCAGGAGAACAAGCGACTCATCGGTGACCTCAGCGTCGAGGAGAACCTGCGCCTCGGCGCCCACGTGCGGCGATGGCGCCGCCCGGCCCTGACCAGCCGCCTCGAATGGGCCTACGACATGTTCCCGGCCCTCGCCGACCGGCGTGGCGCTCCGGCCGCCATGCTGTCCGGCGGGCAGCAGCAGATGCTCGCGATCGCTCAGGCCCTCATGCCAGAACCGCGGCTGCTGCTGGTCGACGAACCGTCCGCCGGACTCGCCCCGGCGATCGTCGGCGACGTGCTGTCCTCACTCGCCCTGCTGCGCGAGACCGGTATGGCGATCGTCCTGGTCGAGCAGTCGGTCGACTTCGCCCTCGCGCTCGCCTCGCACGTCGTGGTCATCGACCTGGGCCGGGTGGTGCTCGCCGCACCCGCCGACGACCGCGACGAGCTCCGCGCCCAGGTCCGTGACGCCTATCTTGGCCTCGTCGAGGCACCGGCCGGCCGCTGACCGTGAGGAGATATTCTGCCCTCGAAGCGCAGGTTCGCGCACTGACGGCCCGCGTCGCCGCGCTGGAGGACCGGCTCGAGATCGCCCGGCTGATGGCCGCGTACGGCCCGGCCGCTGACAGTGGCTCGGCTCGGGCGACCGCGGCGCTGTGGGCCGAGGACGGCCGCTACGACGCTGGCATCGTCACCCTCGAAGGCGCGCCCGCCATCGCCGAGATGATCGCCACCGATCCGCATCAGCGCTTCATCGCCACCGGCGCCGCGCACATCGTCAGCCCGCCGCACATCGAACTGCACGGCGACCGGGCCACCGCGACCTGCTACCAGCTGGTGCTCCTCCGAAACGCCGATACCGACGACTACCGCACCTGGCGGGTCAGCGCGAACCGCTGGGAATGGGCCCGAACCCCGACCGGTTGGAGGATCACCGCACGGTACAACCGGCTTCTGGACGGCAGCGACGCGGCCCGCGCACTGTTTCGCACCGCATTCGAAGAAGGGAACCAAGCATGACCGGTCAGCCCGACATCGTCATCGTCGGCGCGGGAATCGGCGGCATCTACGCGATCATCCGGCTGCGCCGCCTGGGCTTCTCCGTCGTCGGACTGGAATCGGCGGATGAGGTCGGGGGAGTGTGGTACCACAACAACTATCCGGGCTCCCGGGTCGACCTGGAGAGCGACACCTACTGCTACTTCTTCGACGAGGAGCTCTACCGGGACTGGTCCTGGAGCGAACGTTACGCGGCCCAGCCGGAGGTCCTCGACTATCTCAAACACGTCGCCGACCGCTTCGACGTCTACCGCAGCCTCCAGCTGGGCACCCGGGTCGTCAGCGCCCGGTGGCAGCCCGCCACACAGCGCTGGTTGGTCGAGACCGACCGCGGACCGGTCCTCGAACCACGGTTCCTGGTCATGGCGACGGGGCAGCTGTCTCGGCCTCGCGACCCGGATTTCGCCGGGCTGCACGATTTCCAGGGCGAGTGGTACCAGACCGCGCAGTGGCCGAAGCACGACGTGAACCTCAAGGGCAAACGCGTCGGCGTGATCGGCACCGGCTCCTCGGGCGTGCAGACCATCACCGCGGTCGCCGCCGAGGCCGGCCATCTCACAGTCTTCCAGCGCACCCCGAACTACTCCATCCCCGCTCAGAACCGGCCGCCGGACGGCTACCGGCGGCGCCGCCTGCTGTCCCGCTTCCCGCACCTGTGGGACGACATCCTGAGCACCGGAGCAGGCACGTTCATGCCGCCACCGGCCGGCAAGGCCGCCGACTTCCCGGTCGAAGAGCAGTATCAGCTGATGCAGCAGCGCTGGGACTTCGGCAGCCAGTCGATGCTCGGCGTCTTCACCGACCAGCTCACCGACTGGACCGCCAACGAGCTGGTCTCCGAATTCGTCCGGGATAAGGTGCGCGACGCCGTTCGTGATCCGCGGCTGCGCAGCGCGCTGGTGCCGGACTCATACCCGATGGGCACCAAGCGGTTGATCCTGGACACCGGCTACTACGAGGTGTTCGGGCAGGAAAACGTCGAGCTGGTCAATCTGCGGCAGGACCCGCTGCGACGGATCACGGCGGCGGGAGTCGAGACTCACGACCGGCATGTCGACCTGGACGTCATCATCTTCGCCATCGGGTTCGAGGCCTTCACCGGCGCACTCGACGACGCCGATCTGGCCAACGACGCGGGCATCGCGCCCACCTCGCTGTGGCAGCAGGGTCCGCAGACCTACCTCGGCCTGCAGACCCATGGCTTCCCGAACCTGTTCTTCCTTAGTGCCCCGGGCAGCACCTCGGTGCTGGCCAATCTGTACGCCGGCAATTCCTACCAGGTCGACTGGATCGGTGAGCTGCTGCTGCACATGCGGTCGAACAATCGCGTGCAGGTGCAGGCCACCCCGGAAGCACAGGAACGGTGGGGTGGCATCCAGGCGGCCGCCGCCGAGCACCTGATCCGCCGGCAGGTCAACAACTACATGGTCCGGGTCAACGACGACGGCTCCCGCGTCTATATTCCTTACGGCGGCGGGCTGAATAGCTACGTGGCGCATTGCGTGGCGGAGACGGCGTCCGGCTACCGCGGATTTGCCTTCGCATAAAAAAGCAGGGGGTGGCGCTCAGCGCCACCCCCTGGAGCCGGTGTCAGTGCTGCAATGCGGTGCTGACGTCGGCCGCCGTCCAGGCCGGCCGTTCCGCGACCAGGTTCCGGACGTTCTCATAGGTGCTGAGCGTTGTTCCGTCGAAGCGCAGCAGCTTGCCGTTGACGCGGGCGGTGGCGTCGGACAGCAGCGCGACGACGAGCGGAGCGATCGCATCCGGTGCCGGGAAGCTCGCCGGGTCGGCGTGGCTTCGATCCAGATGCTCGGCCGTCATTGTGGTCATCGCCCACGGCGAGACGGCGTTGACCCGGATGCCGTGCTCGGCTCCCTCGATGGCCCAGTTCAGCGTCATCGCGTTCACCGCGCCCTTGGTGGCACCGTACGCGCTCATGCCGCGGATGCCGTGCTGGGCACCGGACACGATTGTCACGATCGAGCCGCCGTGACCGGCCTCGACCATCGCCCGCATGGCGTGGCGGACACCGAACATGACGCCGATGACGTTGACCTCCACGATGGCCCGCAGCCGCAGCTCGGTCTCTTCCCACGGTGCGGCCATGTGCATGATGGCGGCATTTGCAACGAATCCGTCGATTCGCCCGTACGTCGACCGGCAGATGTCCACCACATGTTCCGCATCGGCCCAGTCGGCGACCGACCCACCGACCGTCGTCGCGGTGCCGCCCTCGGCGTTGATGGCCAGCACCGTGTCATCGGCGGCGCCGGCGTTGACGTCGTTGACGACGATCCGGGCGCCGGCCTTCGCACACGCCAGCGCGTAGGCCCGGCCGAGCCCCTGCCCGGCACCGGTGATGACGACGGCCTTGCCGTCCAGGTCGGCGCTCATGCGGCGGTGCCCGGCTGGTCCGGCTGGTCCGGCTGGTCCGGGTCCATCGGCTCGATGCCGACTTCGATGGCCTTGATGAGCAGCGCGGTGAACTTGGTGTAGAAGCGGGCCATGCGGATGAAGCCGGTGCCGAACCACAGTCCGGGCTGGGCCGAGCGGCGCCAGGTGTTGGCGTACTCGCCGTCGTCGGCCCGTCCGTAGGCCTTGTCGATGCGGTCGGCGATGTGGCCGAGCGTCGGCTTGATGTGGCCCCAGAACTGGTGGTAGCCAGTGGCGAAGATGATGAGGTCTACGCCGGTCAGCTGCGAGCCGTCAGTGAACGTCACCACGCTGTCGGCGACCTCGGCGACCTCGACACCTTGCTTGAGCCGGATCTTCCCGTCGGCCACCAGCCCGGACGCCCCGATGTCGATCTGGTACGCGTCCTTGCCGGACATGTGCGCGCCGAGGATGCCGGTGCCGTTGGGTCCCCAGTTGAGCTTGAACCCCACGTTGATGAGACTGTCCAGCAGTTCCTTGTCGTACTCGGCGGCCCGTTTCACCAGCTCCCGGTTGATCGGGTCGGTCCGTACGTTCGGCACGGCGTAGGCCATCTGGTCGGCGAAGTCCGCCGTGTAGGTCATGTCCTCGATGAACAGCGGGTTCCAGAACTTGTGGTTGGCGTCGAAGCTGACCACGTACGTGGAGCCGCGCTGTAGCAGGGTGACGTCGGCGCCGTGCTCGCACAGGTCGTGGGCCAGTTCGTGACCGCTGACGCCGGCCCCGATGACGAGGGCCCGCTTCCCGTCGTAGTGTGCGCCGTCCTGGAAACAGTCAGAATGCGACGAGACACCGGTGAAGGTGTCCATGCCCTTGATGTCGGGGATTTTCGGCCCGGCGAACAGGCCACCGGCGACGAAGAAGTGCCGGGGCCGCAGTTGCTGGATCGAGCCGTCGCCGCGCTGCACCCGGATCGTCCAGCGCTGTTCGTCCTCGGCGTACTGGCCGTCGAGGAACGTCGTGCTGGTCCACACGTTGAGATCCAGCAGGGTCGCGTAGGACTCCAGCCAGTCGGCCCACTTGTCCTTGGGCGTGTGCGCCGTCCAGGTCGCCGGCAGAGGAAGATAGGGCATGTGGTCGCCGTGCACGACGCTGTGCAGTGCCAATGAGGCGTAGCGGTTGCGCCACGTGTCGCCGACGCGTTGCTCCCGATCGATGACGAGTGTGGGCACGCCGAGGGCGCCGAGCCGGGCCGCCACGGCCAGGCCGTTGTGCCCGGCGCCGAGAACGAGCACCGTGGGGTCGGTGCCGGCGAAGGAGGACTCCTTCTCCCGATCGGCGTTCCAGCGGCTGCGCCCCGGCACGTAGCCGTAGACCTTGCCGTCCTTGCGCCGGTGGCGGACCAGCTCCGGATAGTCCTGCAGCTGCTCGACCTGGGTCTGGAAGAGGTAGGCGACGTAGCGGCCTTCGCGGGGCACCAGCATGATGTATCCGCGGTTGAGCCGGTCCTTGGTGGTGAAGTCGAAGAAGGCGTTGATGTCGCCGTTGCCGGTAGGCACCGGCGGCTGTTCCTGATTGACCGCGAAGTCGGCCGCCCTCCAGCGCTTGGCCAGTTCGAGCAGCTTCGGGATCAGCTCGTGGCGGCCGATCGCGTTGTGGAAGTCCCATGGGAACGCCATGAAGTCGCGCCAGGTGGCGTCGGCGTCGAACAGCGGCTCGAGGTCCATGGAGGAGTCGCGGTCGAGGGCGTCGGTGAATGCGTCGAGCCAATCGGCGAGGATCGTCGCGGCATCCTGGTCGGTGAGTTCGCGGCCACGAGACTGGACGGTGTCTGTCACGGCGGTTCTCCTAGAACGTTGTGCATATAACGCACAAGGCATGCCAGTATGCGCACGCTAGCGCGGCGTCTGAGGTACGTCAAGAACGATCGACGACCGCGGCGCCGAACCCTTGTGACCCGCTGAACTCTGGCCGTAACATGAATCCGTTCGCTATCAGCGCGAACGTGTGCACTATTAGCACGACACTCCTGTTTGCAGCCTCACCTGACGAGAGCTTTGAAGGACACCCCCATGCAGCTCGGAATGTTCATCATGCCGTCGCACCCGCCAGAGCGCGTCCTCTCCGAGGCCTATTCGTTCGACCTCGACGTCGTGGAATGGGCCGACCAGCTCGGTTACTCGGAGGTCTGGTTCGGCGAGCACTTCACCGCCCCCTGGGAGCCGGTCCCAGCACCGGACCTGCTCATCGCCGCGGCCATCAACCGCACCAAGCAAATCAAGCTCTGCCCGGGCGCACACCTGCTGCCGTTCCACCACCCGGCCGCGCTGGCCCACCGGCTCGCCCAGCTGGACCACATGTCCGGCGGCCGCATGCTCGTCGGCTTCGGCGCCGGTTCGGTCCCGACCGACTTCCCGCTCTTCGGCATCGACTCCAGCACCGGCGTCCAACGGCAGATGATGGCCGAGGCCCTGGAAATCGTCCTCAAAATCTGGACCGAAGATGGCCCATGGCGCTACGAAGGCGAATTCTGGACCGTCGAGCTCGCCGAAGAGGTCCTTGGCTTCAAGCCCTACCTCAAACCGCTGCAGCAGCCCCACCCGCCCCTGGCCGTCGCCGGGCTCAGCGAACGTAGCTCGAGCCTGCGCTTCGCCGGCACCCGCGGCTACATCCCACTCAGCCTCCTGTTCAACCCCACCTACCTGAAGGGCCACTGGGACGCCTACGAAGAGGGCGCCGCAGCAAGCGGGCACACCGTCACCCGCGACGCGTGGCGCATCGTCCGCGACGTTTTCGTCGCCGATACCGACGACGAGGCCCTCGATATCGCCCGCAACGGCAACCAGGCCCGCCAGTGGGTCGAAGGCAACCTCCCGCTGAACCGCGCGGCCGGCTGGACCAAGTTCCTCAAGCACGACCCGGCCGTCGCCGACGAGGACATCGACGTCGAATACCTCGCCCGCCACCTGTGGCTGGTCGGCTCACCCGACACCGTCGCTCAGAAACTGCTCGACGTGTACGACGCGGTGGGCGGCTTTGGCACCCTGCTGGTCGAGGAATACGACTTCGTCGACCAGCCGCACCTGTGGCGCCGGTCCATGGAGCTGCTGGCCACGGAGGTCATCCCGCGCTTCGACAAGCTCCTGGCCAAGCGGTAGAACCCGATGAGGACCGTCCGGATCCTCGGCATCGGCGGCACGCACCGGCCCGAATCGGCGAGCGAGCTCAGCGTGCGCCACGCGCTGACCGCCGCCCAAGCGGCCGGCGCGACCGTCCGCCTGCTGCCAGCCCGCACACTGGACCTGCCGTTCTACGGTGAGCCCGCCACCGGCGCGGAACCGGCCTTCATAGACGCGGTGCGGTGGGCCGACGGCCTCATCATCGGCTCGCCCGGCTATCACGGCACCGTGTCCGGCCTGCTCAAGAACGCCCTGGACCATCTGGAAGCGCTCCGCGACGAGCCCCGGACGTACCTCGACTCGATGGCGGTCGGTCTGATCGCCTGCGCCTACGGCGATCAGGCCGCCGCCTCCACCCTCGCCACGCTGCGCACCATCGTGCACGCCCTGCGCGGCTGGCCGACGCCGCTCGGCGTCACCATCAACTCGGCGCTCTGCCGCTTCGGCGCCGACGGCGAACCGAACGATCCCGCCGTCGGCGAGCGCCTGACGCTCCTCGGCCGGCAGACCGTCGAATTCTGCCGCCGCCACCGCCGGGCCGGCTCCGGACCGGCGCGAACCGAAGCGCTCATCGACACCGCTTGGTGAAAGGGAGAAACGTGACCCAAACGACCGAGCTGCGGGGTCCGCTCGACGCCGACGCCGCCCGCTTCCTCGAGCGCTTCGCCGCCGCCCTCACCTTCCCGCTGGCCGACAATGCCGACCTGGCCGCCACCGACGCGTACCTGGCGGGCGAGCGATCGAGGCTCACTATGACCCCGGGCGCCACGCTGCTCGGCCCGGACGCCCTCGCCGTAACCACCGAGGACCATGTGATCGCCGAGGGCGTAAGGGTCCGCAGCTACCGACCGGCCGGCGCCGCGGACCAGCCGCGACCGGTCGCCCTCTACCTCCACGGCGGCGGCTGGGTCTCCGGCAGCATCGAGCTGCATGACAGCACCTGCCGGATCCTGGCGGCCGACGGCGGCCTTGTCGTGTTCAGCGTTGGCTACCGGCTCGCCCCCGAGTATCCGTATCCGGCGCCACTGGACGACTGTGATCGGGCGCTGCAGTGGGTGCGCTGTGTGGCCGGCGAGCGTTTCGGCGCCGACCCGCGCCGGCTGGCCGTCGTCGGGACCAGTTCCGGCGGCAACCTCGCCGCCGCGCTCGCCTTGCGGGCCCGGGACCGGGCCGAGTCCGAGATTGCCGCCCAGGTCCTCATCTACCCGGCCCTGGACGCCGGCATGACCGGCGCCTCCTACCAGCCGGAGGTCAACGGCCGCGACTACTTCATCTCCGCACCGCACATGCGCTGGTACTGGCAGCAGTATGGCGACGCGCCCACCGACCCGTACTTCTCACCCCTGGCCGCCACCGACCTGACCGGACTGCCGCCGACGGTGCTCGTCAGCGCCGAGTTCGATCTGCTCCGCGACGACGCGATCGAGTACGAGCGGCGTCTGCTCGCCGTCGGCGTGCCTGTCCGGCGCCGGCACTATCAGCAGATCCACGGCTTCCTGACCCTTATGGATGACATCGGTGCCGCCCAAGGCGAGGTGGCGTCGCTGGCGCGGCTGACCGGCTCAATCCTCGCCGACCTCGGCATTTCCGGTGAGGTGGCGGCGGCCCGGCCGGCGATCGACGTGACGCGGCAGATCGAGCCAGGGACGCGGGCGCGGCTGGACCGGCTGGCCCGCTGGGACACCACCTCCGTCGAGTCCATCCGGTGGACCTATCGCGTCGTGCACCCGGCCCCCGTACCGCCGCATCCGCGGGTGCGGCGCAGCGACGAGACGATCCCGGGAACGGACGGGCGATCGGACGTCAAGGTGCGCTGGTACCGCCCGGTCGGGGCGGAGGGTTTGCGTCCCGGGTTGGTCTACTTCCACGGCGGCGCATACATCATGGGCACGCTGGAGGAGAACGACGACCGGCTCGACCTCATGGCCGACGAACTGGGCTGTGCGATCGTCTCGGTCGGCTGGCGGGTCGCCCCGGAGCACCCGTATCCCGACGGACTGGACGACGCCGAGACGGTGTGGCGCCACGTCGCCGGTGATCCGGCGGCGCTCGGCCTGGACGGTGACCGGCTCGTCATCGGTGGCTCCAGTGCAGGCGCCGGCCTGGCCACCGCCGCGTGCCTGCGGCTTAAGGACGAACCGATCCCGCAGCCGGCGCTGCAACTGCTGATCTACCCGATGCTCGACGACCGCGAGGTCACCCCGTCGATCCGGGCACTCGCCGGCGGACCGGGACATTGGGGACTGTGGCATTTGCGGGCCCAGCGGCTGGCCTGGCAGGCCTACCATCGGGCCATCACCGACGGTGACGTTCCGCCCACAGCCGCCCCGGCCCGCGCGTCCGCCGAGGACCTGCGCGGCGTGCCACCGGCGTTCATCGGCATCGGCGATGTCGATGCCTACGTCGATGAGAACGTCCGGTACGCTGCCACACTGGCCGAGGCCGGAGTGTCGGTCGAGCTGCACGTCTATCCCGGAGTGATCCACGGCGGCTTCGTCGCCCGCCCGGCGACGCCGCGGACCGAGCAGTTCCTCCGCGACGCCTACGCGGCGCTTGCCAGCGTGTTCAATCCGGTCCTATAGGCGCCCGCGGAGCGCCGGTACTATGCTGGCGGTGTGCAGGAATGGAACGCGAGTGCGCAAACTAAGGTACGTGACGGGAACCAAACCCTCGCGCGTGGCCTGCATGTGCTGCTCGCTATCGCCGACTCCAAGGAGGGCATGAGCGTCCAGCAGGTCAGCGAACTGCTCGGGGTGCATCGATCGATCGCCTACCGGGTGCTGCAGACGCTCGTCGATTTCGACCTCGCCGTGCGAAGCAGCGACGGCACCTACATCCCAGGCGCCCGGCTCGCCACGCTCGCCGATGCCTACCTGCCGGCCCTGCGCGACGCCACCGGTCCGGTGATGCGCTCACTCGCCGATCGCCTCCAGTCCACGATCTCGCTCTTCGTCGAGCAGGGCAACGAGGCCGTTGCCATCACCATGGTCGAGCCGACCACCGCGTCGCATCACCTCGCCTTCCGCCCGGGCATGCGCACCCCACTGACCCGGGGCGCCGCCGGCTACGCGATCCTCGCCTCCGGCCCGCCGTCGCCCGGCGAACCTGAACAGGTCACGGTGGCGCGGGAACGGGGTTACGCGCGCAGCCACGCGGAGATCGAGGCCGGGCAGTACGCCGTGGCGGCCTGGATTCCGATGAGCGGTACCGGCACCCGGGCTTGCCTGAACCTGATCACCTACCGCCAGGACATCGCCGATTCCGCCGGGCCGGACATGCGCCGGGCCGCGGACAAGGTCGGCAAGCAACTGCGCCGGTAATCGCTCGCGTCCACTGTGGACAAGTCCGTGGGTCCTTGACCCACGGGCTTTTTTGTGTCGCGGGCCGTTGACTGGGCGTGGCGCCGTTACTACGCTCGCACACAGATAATGCACTGAGATGTGCAAATAACGAGACGCAGGGAGTTGTCATGTCAGTCGCGTTGTGTGCGACCTCCCATTCGCCACTGATCGGACTGCACGACCCGGAACCCAGCGTGCGCGCGGAGGTCGACGGCGTGCTGAGCGCCGCCCGGGCGTTCGTCACGGAATTCGACCCCGAACTCGTCGTCGTCTTCGCCCCCGACCACTACAACGGCTTCCTCTACGAGCTGATGCCCTCGTTCTGCATCGGCGCCGCGGCCACCTCGGTCGGCGACTACGGCCTGACCACCGGCCCCCTCAACGTCGACCAGGACGCGGCCCAGACGATCGCCGAAACGGTCCTAGCCGCCGGTGTCGACGTTGCGCTCTCCCTGGACATGCAGGTTGACCACGGTTTCGTACAGCCCCTGACGTTCCTGTTCGACTCCCTCACCCAAGTGCCGATCGTGCCCATCTTCATCAACTGCGTCGCCGAACCCCTCGGCCCCGCCACCCGCGCCCGGCATCTCGGCACCGCCGTCGGCACGGCCGCCGCCGCCCTCAACCGGCGCGTGCTGATCGTGGGCTCGGGCGGACTGTCCCACGATCCGCCAGTGCCCCGGCTGGCGGAGGCCACCCCCGAGGTGGCGCTGCGGCTCACCCACGGCCGCAACCCCACTCGCGAACAGCGCGCCGTCCGCGAGTCCGGAACGGTCGCCGCCGCAGGCGAGTTCGCCCGCGGTAGCGCCGCCTACCGTCCCTTGAATCCGGCCTGGGATAATCTGGTGCTGCGGAGCCTCGCCAGTGCCGACTTCGCCACACTCGACGAACAAAGCAACAGCTGGTTCGTCGAAGAGGGCGGCCACTCGGCCCACGAGGTCCGCACCTGGATCGCCGCCTACGCGGCACTGGCCGCCCAGGGACCGTACGAGGTCATCTCCAGCTACTACCGTGCGATCCCGGAATGGTTCGCCGGCTTCGCCACCACCTGCGCGGTGCCGCGCCAATAACGCCAACAACGCCACGTAGTTTGTCGGGTGCTGCCGGCCGGAGTCGCACCAGCGCAGATACGCGCTCCTGCCAGTGCAGCGCTCTCGCTCCCAGCGCTCTCGCTCCACGCGACCACCCCTGTTGTCCACGGCCGCAAATGCGGTGGATCGTCTCGGTGGGGGACTGGTGGGGCACCTGTGTGGAGCCGGGGATCGAAAGGTTTGGGTGCTCGGGACCAGTGAGTCCAGCCTCAGGCTGAGGCTCGTTGGATCACCCGTGCCGGTGTTGGCTGGGTATCGTCGGCGGGGAGTCCGAGTGTGTTCCGGGCGGCGCGCCGGCCGAAGGCTCGAGCGTCGATGTGTACGGTGGTGAGTGCCGGCCGCCAGAGCGCGCCGTGCCGGGTGTCGTCGAAGCCGATCACCGCGAGGTCCTTCGGAGCGGTCAGGCCGAGGTCCGTCATCGCGGCGAGTATGGCAATTGCCAGGTCGTCGGTGAGGGCGGCGACCGCGGTAATCCGGTGGTCTTGGGTGACCGCCCGTAGGCGCCGCGCGGTGGTATCGGTCTCGCCGACCCGTACCGACCGGGGTCGGGGCATGCCGAGCTCGCGTGCAGCCGCGCGGACGTGCCCGGCCAGTAGCGCCACGACCGGGTCTGGCCGGTTGGGCTCCGCGACGGCGACCGCGAGGTGGCCGCGGGAGCGCAGGAAGGAGACCTGCGTCATGGCATGGGCGGCGAGACCGTCGATCCAGCCGCCGTCGGCAACGTCTCGATCCGGTCGGGAATAGAGCGCGGGCAGATCGATGACGGCCCGGGGCGAGACGGCCTCGAGTAGGGTGCCGGTGGACTCGAGAGATCGGTCGCCGTAGGAGACGAGCAGCCCGTGCCCGGCCGCGGCGAGTTCCTCGTCGAGGCCGTCGATGAAGCTTTCCAGGGCGTGGCCGCGAGGCAGCCCGCCGACCTGAAGCACGACGATTCGGGACGCGCCCTCGCGCAGCGCACGGGCGATCGAGTGGGGCACGTAACCAAGTTCGGCGACGGCGAGGCGTACCCGGTCGCGAGTGGCCTCGGAAATGGTCTGGTTGGCCGTCCCGTTCAGCACGAAGCTGACGGTCGCCCGGGACACCCCGCTGGCCCGGGCGACGTCGCTCATCGTCGTGCGCCTCGTGCCCGCCATCGACGGCACCTCCTCACACATTCTCGCATGTGTAGACTAACGCACAGCGCCACTAACACGATTTAGTAGATGGGTGCCGGGAATGTTGATGAAGTCTGTGGTGGTTTCCGGGCCGGGCCGCACGGCGGTGGTGGACGTGGACCAGCCCGAGGTCGGGCCGGGCGACGTGCTGGTGAAGATGCGCGCCTGCGGCATCTGCGGCTCGGATGGGCTCTACATCGCAGTTGGCGGCATTCCGCCGCGGCAGGGCGCCACGCCGCTGGGCCACGAACCAGCCGGCGAGGTCGTCGAAGTTGGCGCGGCGGTCGGGGGCTTGGAGGTGGGCGACCACGTCGTCCTCAATCCCATGGCTGCCAGCGACGGCATCATCGGCAGCGGCGGCGCGCAGGGCGGCCTCTCGGAGTACGTCGTGGTCAAGGAGGCGAAGGTCGGCCGCCACTTGCTCACCATCCCGAAAGACGTTCCGTTTGCCGTCGCCGCGCTGAACGAACCGATGGCGGTCGCCCGACATGCCGTCAACCGCACCCAGCCCAAGCCCGGCGACAAGGTCGCGGTCTTCGGTGCGGGCCCCATCGGCCTGGGCGCGGCGATCGGCTACAAGCTCTGCGGCGCCCACGTCGTGGTCGTCGATGTCGTCCCCAACCGCCTGGAGAAGGCGCGCAAGATCGGCGCGGACGCGGTCATCAATTCCGCCGAGGAGGACGTCGTCAAGCGGCTGATTGAGCTACACGGCGAGGCGCCGCCGAGCTTCGCGCACGGAGATCGATCGGGCACCGACATTTACCTCGACGCTGCCGGGGTGCCCGCCGTGATCCAGACCGTGACGGCCACGGCCCGACAGGGTGCCACGCTCGGCATCGTGGCTGTGCACAAGAAGCCGGTCGAGTTGGACCTCGGCTCGATCCTCACCACCGAGCTGACCATCGTGCTCTCCATGGGCTACCCGACCGAGATCTTCGAGGTCACCAGCGACATTGTCGACAACTGGGAGAAGTACGCGCTCATCGTCAGCGACACCGTTCCGTTCGGCGAGGCCCAGCGCGCCCTCAGCCTTGCCTCCACACCCGGCGCGTCGGAGAAGGTTGTTGTCACCTTTGACTGACCGGACATCGCATCTGCACAACAACAAGGCGACCTGGATCTCGATCCAACGACCTGGCCGGGAGGGAACAGCAGTGCCGAAGAGCGCTCTACTCGTGATGGATGTCCAGCGGGCCGTTGTGGACCGCTACCCGGACCCCTACTATCTCTCGCGCCTTCAGGGGGCGACGCATGCCGCCCGGGCGGCCGGCCTAGCGGTCATCTACGTGGTGGTCGGGTTTCGCCCGAACTACCCCGAGGTCAGCGTCCGCAACAAGATGTTCGGCGGACTCACCCGCGGTGGCCAGATGCCCGGCCGTGACGATGCCATGCAGATCCATCCCGATGTGGCACCGCGACCTGACGATATCGTCGTCACCAAGCGCCGAGTCAGCGCCTTTGCCGGCAGCGATCTGGAGATGGTCCTGCGTGCGAGTGAGATTGACTGCCTGGTCCTGGCGGGTATCGCCACGAGCGGTGTCGTGCTGTCCACTCTTCGCCAGGCGGCCGATCTGGACTTTGGCCTCACCGTTCTGGCGGACGGTTGCCTTGATGGCGATGCCGAGGTGCACCGCGTGCTGACCGAGAAGGTTTTTCCTAATCAGGCGGACGTGATGACGGTGGCCGACTGGATGGCTGCCCTTGACACCCGGTGAGTCCGACGACCCCACGCGTCGAGCCGCACCCGTGGCCGGTGTGGGGTCGGCGAGGAGGCCGGAGACCATCGGACTGAGCTGAGTCGCCATAGGCGCTGGCTGAGGGGTCCATCGCAGCGTTGGCCGCGGTCTCGGCTCCGAGCACGCCCTCTCCGACGACGACGGTCGCCTGACAGTCGGAAGGCCCGAGCGCAGGACGAAGGAATCCTCGAGCGATACGAAGGACGTGGACCCGTTCAGTTCGGTGCCTGGGGGAACGGTCGGGGATGGCCCCGGTGGCCATCACAGATTCTCCGGTGGTCGCAACCGAATTCGCTCTGGCCCCCAGCGGCCCGCCAGGACCAGTTTCGACCGCGGTGACCGGTCGTACGGGAGGCACGATGCCGCACCCAGCACGGTGAGGCTGCCTGCATAGCTGGCGCTTCGCAGGCGCTCTGCCGTGGACAGGCCGGCAGCGAGGCATCGACGATCAGAATTTGGGCGGCACGCTCATTGTGTTGCTCTCCCAGGAGATCGTCGATTTGCTTGTGCGGCGCGGGTGATCGAGGCCGATCGGTGGCCGTGGCCGAACGTCCCGCCATCGGTCAACCGGCTCCGACGCGAACTCCTGACCGATCTGGCTGCATGACGGCGTGAGCCGGCATCCTCCGCCATAATGACGATGCGGCTGCCGTCGAGACCGCACTTGTTGCCGTGCTGGGCGATCCATGCGGCGGCGGCGTAGTTCTCCTCGAGCGCTACTGGGCAGCCAGTTTTCGCGGGTGGCTGTAGTTCACAAAAGACGCCCGCCACGGCACCCCAGCCCGGACCCGCCACCGAATCCCGTCAACAACGTCTCTACTGGCCCATCTCCGCGGACGCCCACGACCGGACCCCGCAGGCA
>NZ_JBEXCY010000063.1:0-56287 GCF_040605515.1 Dactylosporangium sp. NPDC005572
TACCGGAACTCCGCTTCTCACTGCCCGATCAACACACCCCTTGACCAACCAGCAAGAGCCCTAACTGAACGGCGTTGGGCCTAGTCCAGGACCAGCACCTCGTCGCCGATGGCGACCTTGCCCCGCATGTCGGGGATCAGATTGACGCCGAACAGCAGCCCGGATGGGAACCGCCGGCGCTGCCCGAGCACCCGCAAGGGCTGGTGGCCCTTCTCGCCCGTCTCCGGGTCGACGGTCGTCAGCACGCACCGGCTGCACGCCTTCGGCACTCGGAACGCCACGTCGCCGATGACGATCCGCCGGCCGACCCAGCTGTCCTCCGCCCACGCCGGCGCGCCGCTCACCACGACATTCGGCCGGAAGCGCGTCATCGGCACCGGCTCGTCGCCGCCCTCGGCGAGCCAGTCGTTGACCGCGTCCAGCGAGGCCGCGTTGGTCAGCAGCAGCGGGAACCCGTCGGCGAAGCTCACCCGGTCGCCCGGCTCGCTGAACTCCGGGTCGACCGGCCTGCGCGTCGGGTCATCCAGGTGCACCAGATGCACCGGGCGCCCGACCACCTCCGACACCCAGCGATCCACCTCGTCGCCGGCCGGTGTGGCCGCGATCCACAGGCTGAAGTGCCTGACGTCCCGCACCGTGCCCGACGGGAACGGCACCTCCAGGTCGGCCCGGCCGTGCGCCCGCAACAGCAGGCCGCGCGGGGTCGGCACCGGCCGCACCCGACCCAGCTGCGGCCACTCCCGCTGGGTGACGAGCTTGCGG
Source organism: Dactylosporangium sp. NPDC005572 (assembly GCF_040605515.1). Taxonomy (NCBI): domain Bacteria; kingdom Bacillati; phylum Actinomycetota; class Actinomycetes; order Micromonosporales; family Micromonosporaceae; genus Dactylosporangium; species Dactylosporangium sp. NPDC005572. Next base: position 763 of record NZ_JBEXCY010000063.1, read on the forward strand.
TCGTCGTCGACGACGAGCCATCGCCGGTCTCCGGCCAGCCCCCACGGCTCCACCTCGGCCGTATCGGCCTCGACCCGGTAGCAGCTCTTGATCGGATATGTCGCCAGGTAGGTCAACCGCACGTCCCGAGCGTCCCATGAGGTCCCCCCTTCCGGCCACCATTCTGAATGACTCCATGCAGTTGACGCAAGTCTGAAAGGAGGCATACAGTCGGGCCATGACGACCTCGCCGGCCCAGCGGGTGCTGGAGCTGTTCGACGGGCAGCGGCTGACCCCCGCGCAGCGGCGCATCGCGCGCTGCCTGGTCGACCACGCCAACCGGGCCGGCTATCTCTCCAGCGGCGACGTCGCCGCCCTGGCCGGCGTCAGCCAGCCGTCGGTCACCCGCTTCGCGACGGCGCTCGGCTTCGACGGCTATCCGGCGCTGCGCGACCGGCTGCGGGTCGTCTTCGACGGATATCAGCACAATCCATCCACAGTGGACGAAGACCCGGAAACCGGCTCCGGCAACCAGTTCCAGCAGGCGCTCGCCACCGAGATCGCCAACCTGCAGCGGCTGTCCGACACCCTGCGCGACCCGGCACCGCTCGCCGAGGCTGGCCGGCTGCTCGTCGAGAGCCGCCCGCTGCCCGTCTTCGGCATCCGCGCCGCGGCCGCCCTGGCCAGCTCGTTCAGCTACTTCGCGGCGAAGGTCCACCCGGACGTGCGCCTGGTGCAGGAGCAGGGCAGCCTGCTCGCGGATCGGCTGGACCAGGCCCGCGCCGCGGGCGCGGTTGCGATGCTGGCGTTCGTGCTGCCCCGCTATCCGCGTGAGGCGGTCGACGCGCTGCGGGAGGCACGCGCGGCCGGCCTCCGCGTGGTGACGGTGACCGACTCGCCGGTGAGCCCCGCCGCTGCCGAGTCCGACCTGGTCCTGCCGGCCGCGGTGGGCTCGCGGCTGGTGTTCGACCTGCACACCGCCCCGTCGGCGATGGTCACCGTGCTGTTACAGGCGATGTGCGACGCCGCCCCGACCGAGACCCAGGCGCGACTCGAGGCCTTCGAGCGATCCGCCGCCACCCGCCAGGTTTTCCTGCCCTAACCGAGGAGTTCCATGGAGACGGTCCGTGCCCCTCGCGGCACCCAGTTGACGGCGCGCGGCTGGCAGCAGGAGGCCGCCCTGCGCATGCTCATGAACAACCTCGACCCGGACGTCGCCGAGCGGCCGCAGGACCTGGTCGTCTACGGCGGGACCGGCAAGGCCGCCCGCGACTGGCCCTCGTTCCGGGCGCTGGTCCGCACGCTGACGACGCTCGCGCCCGACGAGACGATGCTCGTGCAGTCGGGCCGCCCGATCGGAGTGTTGCAGACCCACGAGTGGGCGCCGCGGGTCCTCATCGCCAACTCCAACCTGGTGGGCGATTGGGCGACCTGGCCGGAGTTCCGCCGGTTGGAGGCCCTGGGCCTCACGATGTACGGGCAGATGACCGCGGGCTCGTGGATCTACATCGGCACGCAGGGCATCCTGCAGGGCACCTACGAGACGTTCGCCGCGGTGGCTGAGAAGCGGTTCGGCGGCACGCTCGCCGGCACCCTCACCCTGACGGCCGGCTGTGGCGGCATGGGCGGCGCCCAGCCGCTGGCGGTCACCATGAACGGCGGCGTGTGCCTGATCATCGACGTCGACCGGAGCCGGCTGGAGCGCCGCGTCGCCACGCGATACCTCGACGTCGTCGCCGACTCGCTGGACGACGGGGTCCGGCGTGCCGTCGAGGCGCAGACCGCCCGCAAGCCGCTGTCGGTCGGCGTCGTCGGCAACGCCGCGCTGCTCGTGCCGGAGCTGCTGCGGATGGGCGTGCCGGTCGACATCGTGACCGACCAGACCTCCGCGCACGACCCGCTCTCCTACGTGCCGAGCGGCGTCGAGCCCGAGGACGCGGCCGCATACGCGGCGCAGAAGCCGGAGGAGTTCACGGAGCGGGCCCGCCACTCGATGGCCCGCCACGTCGAGGCGATGGTCGGCTTCCTCGACCGCGGCGCCGAGGTGTTCGACTACGGCAACTCGATCCGCGGCGAGGCTCAGCTCGGCGGCTTCGACCGGGCGTTCGCGTTCCCCGGCTTCGTCCCGGCCTACATCCGGCCGCTGTTCTGCCAGGGCAAGGGGCCGTTCCGCTGGGCCGCCCTCTCCGGCAACCCGGCCGACATCGCCGCCACCGACCAGGCGATCCTCGACCTCTTCCCGGAGAACGAGTCGCTGCACCGCTGGATCACGATGGCCCGCGAGCGGGTCGCATTCCAGGGCCTGCCGGCCCGGATCTGCTGGCTCGGCCAGGGCGAGCGCGACAAGGCCGGCCTGCGGTTCAACGAGATGGTCGCCGACGGCACGCTGGAGGCGCCGATCGTCATCGGCCGCGACCACCTCGACACCGGCTCCGTCGCGTCGCCGTATCGGGAGACCGAGGCGATGCGCGACGGCTCCGACGCGATCGCCGACTGGCCGCTGCTCAACGCGCTGGTCAACACGGCGTCCGGCGCTTCGTGGGTGTCGATCCACCACGGCGGCGGCGTCGGCATCGGGCGCTCGATCCACGCGGGCCAGGTGTCGGTCGCCGACGGCACCGAGCTGGCCGCGCAGAAGCTGGCGCGGGTGCTCACCAACGACCCGGCGATGGGCGTGCTGCGCCACGTCGACGCGGGCTACGAGGAAGCGGCCGACGTCGCCGGCGCGGCCGGCCTGCGGGTGCCGATGGGAGAGCAGTCATGATGACCGCCGAGCGGTTCACCGCGCTGTGGAGCTCGCTGACCCCGATCGGGCTGGCCGGAGGCGACGGGGGCTACCTGCGGCACTCGTGGACCGATGCCGACCTGGTGTGCCGCGAGTGGTTCGTCGAGGAGGCGCTCGACCGCGACCTCGAGGTGGAGATCGACCGCAACGGCAACCTGTGGGCCTGGTGGGGCGAGCCCGAGGGGGACGGCGCGGTCGTCACCGGCAGCCACCTCGACTCGGTGCCGCACGGCGGCGGCTACGACGGGCCGCTCGGCGTGGTGTCCGGCCTGCTCGCGGTCGACCGGCTCCGCGAGCGTGGGGTCACGCCCGCCCGGCCGCTCGCGGTGGTCGTGTTCACCGAGGAGGAGGGCGCCCGGTTCGGCGTGCCGTGCCTGGGTTCGCGGCTCATGACCGGCGCGTTGGACCCGGCGAAGGCGCTGCGGCTGCGCGACCGCGACGGCGCGTTCCTCGCCGAGGCGATGAGCCGCGCCGGGCTCGACCCCGAGCGCCTCGGGGCCGACCACGAGCGGCTCAACCGCATGGCGGCGTTCGTGGAGCTGCACATCGAGCAGGGCCGGGCGCTCGACCACGTCGGCGCGCCGGTCGGCGTCGCCAGCGCGATCTGGCCGCACGGGCGCTACCGCTTCGACTTCTCCGGCGAGGGCAACCACGCCGGCACCACCCGCATGTCCGACCGGCACGACCCGATGCTGACGCTCGCCCACACCGTCCTCGCCGCCGACGAGGCCGCCCGGGCGCACGGGGCGCACGCCACGGTCGGCCGGGTCAACGTGGCGCCCAATGCCACCAACGCGATCGCGGCGCGGGCCTCGGCCTGGCTCGACGCCCGGGCCGCCGACGAGATGACGCTGGAGCGGCTCGTCGAGACCATCCACCAGCGCGCCGAGGAGCGGGCCCGGCTCGACGGCACTCGGGTGGCGATGGCGGCCGAGTCGGTGACCGGCGAGGTCGCGTTCGCCGGTGACGTCAGCCGCCTGGCCGCCAAGGAGCTCGGCGCCCCGGTGCTGCCGACCGGGGCCGGGCACGACGCCGGCGTGCTCGCGGGCCACGTCGACACCGCGATGCTGTTCGTGCGGAACCCCACCGGCGTGTCCCACGCCCCGCAGGAGTCCGCGTCCGCCGCCGACTGCGCCGTCGGGGTGGAGCGGCTCACCGACCTGCTGGGGCGGCTATGTCAGTGAACCCGCCCGTGACGCGCTACCACTGCGCGCACGCCTGGCTGCCCACCGGCGTCGCCGACGACGTGCTGGTGGAGATCGCCGGCGGCCGGTTCACCGCGGTGACGCCGGACACCCCGGCGGGCGCGGCCGGGGGCGCGGTCCGGCTGCCCGGGCTGACCCTGCCCGGCCTCGCCAACGCCCACTCGCACGCCTTCCACCGGGCCCTCCGCGGGCGCACGCAGCACGGCCGGGGCACGTTCTGGACGTGGCGGCAGCAGATGTACTCCGTCGCGTCCGCCCTCGACCCCGATTCCTACTACGCGCTGGCCCGGGCGGTGTACGCCGAGATGGCGCTCGCGGGCGTCACCTGCGTGGGCGAGTTCCACTACCTGCACCACGGGCCGGGCGGCCGGCCGTATGACGACCCGAACGCCATGGGTCAGGCGCTGCTCGCGGCGGCCGCCGACGCGGGGATCCGGATCACGCTGCTCGACACGCTGTACCTGACGGCGAGCGTCGACGGCAAGCCGCTCGAGGGTGTGCAGCTGCGCTTCGGCGACGGCTCCCTCGACGCCTGGTCGGACCGCTTCGAGCGGCTCAAGGCCGGGCCGCACGCCCGGGTCGGGGCGGCGGCGCACAGCGTGCGGGCGGTTCCGGCGGACGTGCTGGGCGTGTTCGCGACGCGGACCGAGGGCCTGCCGACCCACCTGCACCTGTCCGAGCAGCGCGCGGAGAACGAGGCCTGCCAGGCCCGGCACGGCTGCACGCCGACGGAGCTGCTCGCCGACCGCGGCCTGCTCGGAGAGCGGGTGACGGCCGTGCACGCCACGCATCTCACCGACACCGATCGCAGCGAGCTGGGCGACACGGGCACCGGGGTGTGCTTCTGCCCGACGACCGAGCGGGACCTCGCCGACGGGATCGGACATGCCCGGGCACTCGTCGACGCGGGCAGCCCGCTCAGCCTCGGCAGCGACAGCCACGCGGTGATCGACCTGTTCGAGGAGGCGCGGGGCGTCGAGATGCACGAGCGGCTGCACACCGAGCACCGCGGGCACTTCACCGGGGTGGACCTGCTCGACGCGGCGACCCTGGGCGGCCACGCGTCGCTCGGCTGGCCCGACGCCGGCAGCATCACCCCCGGGGCCCGGGCCGACCTCGTGACGGTGGCCCTCGACTCGCGGCGCACCGCGGGCGCCGAGCTGGGCGCGATCGCGTTCGTCGCGGCCGCCGCCGACGTCCGGCATGTCGTGGCCGACGGGCGCGCCGTGGTCCGCGACGGCGTCCACACCGCACTGCCCGACATCGGGCGTGCCCTGGCGGAGGCGATCCGATGACGACGCCGCGCAACACCAACCTCACGCGCGCCGCGGTGGAGGCGGTCCGATGAGGTCGCTGCTCATCACCAACATCGGTGAGCTGGTCACCGGCAACCCGGCCTGGGGCGAGGGGCCGCTCGGCATCCGGCGCGGCGCGGCGCTGGTCGTCGACGAGCGGCGGGTGGAGTGGATCGGCCGGGCCGCGGACGCTCCGGCGGCCGACGCGCGGGTCGACGCCGGGGGTGGCGCGGTGTTGCCCGGGTTCGTCGACAGCCACGCCCACCTGGTGTTCGCCGGCGACCGGGCGGCGGAGTTCGCGGCGCGGATGGCCGGCCAGCCGTATACGGGCGGGGGCATCCGCACGACCGTCGGCGCCACCCGGGCGGCGAGCGACGAGCAGCTGCGCACGACGGTCGCGCGCCTGCGGGGCGAGGCACTGCGACAGGGCACGACCACGATGGAGATCAAGTCGGGGTATGGGCTGACCGTCGCCGACGAGGCCCGCTCGTTGCGGGTCGCCCGGGAGTTCACCGCCGAGACGACGTTCCTGGGTGCGCACGTGGTGCCGGGTGAGTACGCGGACCGGACCGACGACTACGTGAGCCTGGTCTGCGGGCCGATGCTGACGGCGGCCCGGGCGGCCGGCGCCCGGTGGATCGACGTGTTCTGCGAGCGGGGTGCGTTCGACGCCGACCACTCGCGGGCGATCCTCACCGTCGGCGCCGACGCCGGGCTCGGGGTGCGCATCCACGCCAACCAGCTGACGGAGGGGCCGGGGGTGCGGCTCGCCGTCGAGCTGAACGCGGCCTCGGCCGACCACTGCACCCACCTGAGCCGCGCCGACATCGACGCGCTCGCCGGCTCGTCGACCGTCGCGACCCTGCTGCCCGGGGCCGAGTTCTCCACCCGGTCGCCGTATCCGCCGGCGCGGGCGCTGCTCGACGCGGGCGCCACGGTCGCGCTCGCCACCGACTGCAACCCGGGCTCGTCGTACACGACCTCGATGCCGTTCTGCATCGCGCTCGCCGTCCGGGAGATGGCGATGACGCCGGCCGAGGCCCTGCTGGCGGCCACGCGCGGCGGGGCGGCCGCCCTGCGGCGCGACGACATCGGGCACCTCACCGTCGGGGCGCGGGCCGACCTGGTCGTGCTCGACGCGCCGTCCCATCTGCACCTGGCCTACCGGCCCGGCGTACCGCTGACGACCACCGTCGTGCTCAATGGGGAGCTGGTTTGATCACCATCACCGCCTCTGGCATCAGTCCCGCCGACCTCATCGCGGTCGCCCGGGGCAACGCGCGGGTGACCCTCGCGCCGGACGCGCTCGACGCGATGCGCGCGAGCCGGTCCATCGTCGACGCCATCGAGCGGGACGGGCGGCCCGTGTACGGGGTGTCGACCGGGTTCGGGGCGCTGGCCAACACGTTCATCGCCCCGGAGCGCCGGGCCGAGCTGCAGCACGCGCTGATCCGGTCGCACGCCGCCGGCATCGGCGCGCCCATGCCCCGCGAGGTGGTCCGGGCGATGATGCTGCTGCGGGTCCGGTCGCTGGCGATGGGCCGGTCCGGGGTGCGCCCCGACGTCGCCCGGGCGCTGGTCGACCTGCTCAACGCCGACATCACCCCGTGGGTCCCCGAGCACGGCTCGCTCGGCGCCTCGGGCGACCTCGCGCCGCTGGCCCACTGCGCGCTCGTGCTCATCGGCGAGGGCTGGGTGCTGGCGAAGGACGGCACGCGGCTCAGCGCGCTCGGCGCGGGCGTGCAGCCGATCGAGCTGTCATCGAAGGAGGGGCTGGCGCTCATCAACGGCACCGACGGCATGCTGGGCATGCTGCTCATGGCCATCGAGGACGCCGCACACCTGTTCACGATGGCCGACGTGACGGCGGCGCTGTCGATCGAGGCGATGCTCGGGTCGTACCGGCCGTTCCTGCCGGAGCTGCACACGATCCGGCCGCATCCGGGGCAGGCGGCGTCGGCGGCGAACATCCACCGGCTGCTGCAGAACTCGCCGATCATGGACTCGCACCGCGACGACCTGGTGCACGCGGTCCAGGACGCGTACTCGATGCGGTGCGCGCCGCAGGTGGCGGGGGCCGCGCGTGACACGCTCGAGTTCGCCACGACCGTGGCGGGGCGGGAGCTGCGCTCGGTCGTGGACAACCCGGTGGTCCTGCCGGACGGGCGGGTGGAGTCGACCGGGAACTTCCACGGGGCGCCGCTCGGGTTCGCCGCCGACTACCTGGCGATCGCGGCCGCCGAGGTCGGCGCGATCGCGGAGCGGCGGGTCGACCGGCTGCTGGACGTGTGCCGCTCGCGGGACCTGCCGCCGTTCCTCACGCCGGACGCGGGGGTGAACTCGGGGCTGATGATCGCGCAGTACACGGCGGCGGGCATCGTGGCGGAGAACCGGCGGCTGGCCGCGCCGGCCAGCGTCGACTCGCTCCCGACGTCGGGCATGCAGGAGGACCACGTCTCGATGGGGTGGGCCGCGACGCGCAAGCTGCGGACCGTCCTCGACAACCTGTGCAGCATCCTGGCCGTCGAGCTGCTGTCCGCCGTCCGGGGCATCCAGCTCCGCGCGCCGCTCGAGCCCTCACCCGCTGGGCGGCTCGCGGTGGCGACGGTCGAGCGGTTCGCGGGTGGGCCGGGCCCGGACGTGTTCCTCGCGCCGGTGCTGGAGTCGGCCCGCGCGCTGGTCTGGTCCCGCGACCTGAGAGCCGAGATCGAGCGCCAGGCCGGCCCGCTCGCCTGATCAGGGGCCCGGCGCGAAGGTCCGGCGCGAAGGCCCGGCGCGAAGGCCCGGCGCGAAGGCCCGGCGCGAAGGCCCGGCGCGAAGGCCCGGCGCCAAGGCCCGGCGCCAAGGCCCGGCGCCAAGGCCCGGGCGCTCGCCTGATCAGGGAGCCGGCGTAGAGGCCCCGGCGCGGAGGCCCCGGCGCTCGCCTGATCAGGGATTCGGCCGGAGGGCCGGGAGCTGATGACGCGGAGCGCCGGCCGGAGACGGAAGCCGCGCGGCACCGACGTGGTGCCGCGCGGCGATGACGAGCGCGTGAGTGTCGTGGCCGGCCACGGTGACGTGGGGCGTCGACAGGAGTAACAGGAGTTACAGCTGTTCGGCCAGGGCTCGGAAGGCCTTGCCGCGGTGGCTGATGGCGTCCTTCTCGGACGGGGAGAGTTCGGCCGTCGTGCGGTCGTGGCCGTCCGCGACGAAGATCGGGTCGTAGCCGAAGCCGCCGTCGCCGCGCGGGGTGCGGACCAGGTGGCCGGGCATGTCGCCGCGGACGACGACCTCGCGGCCGTCGGGCCAGACCAGGGCCGCGGCGCAGATGAACGCGGCGCCCAGGTGCTCGTCGGGGACGTCGGCGACCTGGGCCAGGACCAGGTTCAGGTTGGCCTCGTCGCGGCCGGGGGTGCCGCTCGGCAGGCCGGACCAGCGGGCCGAGAAGACGCCCGGCATGCCGTTCAGGGCGTCGACCGCCAGGCCGGAGTCGTCGGCGATGCTCGGCAGGCCCGTGAACTGGACGGCCTCGCGGGCCTTCAGCAGGGCGTTCTCCTCGAAGGTGAGGCCGGTCTCGGGGGACTCCGGGTACTCGTCCACGTCGTCCAGGCCGACGAGCTCGACGTCGCTGGCGGCCTCCTCCAGGACGCGGCGCAGTTCGACGAGCTTCTTCTTGTTGCGGGTGGCCAGCAGGAGCCTCATCCGGTGATCGCCTTCTGCTGGAGGGCGGCGAGCTCGGCGCAGCCCAGGGCGCCCAGGTCGACGAGGGTGTCGAGCTCGGCGCGGGAGAAGACGCCCTGCTCGCCGGTGCCCTGGACCTCGACGAAGTCGCCGTGGCCGGTGCAGACGACGTTCATGTCGACGTCGGCGATCACGTCCTCCTCGTAGCACAGGTCCAGGCGGGGCTCGCCGCCGATGACGCCGACGCTGACGGCCGCTACCGAGCGGTGGAGGACCTCGGCGGGCTTGCCGGCGAGCTTGCGATGGGTGGCGAGCCAGGCCACGGCGTCGTGGAGGGCCACGTAGGCGCCGGTGATCGCGGCCGTGCGGGTGCCGCCGTCGGCCTGCAGGACGTCGCAGTCGAGGACGATCGAGTTCTCGCCGAGGGCCTTCAGGTCGATGCAGGCGCGCAGGCTGCGGCCGATCAGCCGGGAGATCTCGTGCGTGCGGCCGCCGATCTTGCCCTTGACGCTCTCGCGGTCGCTGCGGGTGGTCGTGGCGCGGGGCAGCATCGCGTACTCCGCGGTGAGCCAGCCCAGGCCGGAGCCCTTCCGCCAGCGCGGGACGCCCTCGGTGACGCTCGCGGTGCACAGGACCCGCGTGGCGCCGAACTCGATGAGCACGGACCCCTCCGGGTGCATGCTCCACTGGCGGGTGATCGAAACGGGCCGGAGTTGGTCGGACGCGCGTCCATCGGGTCGAGCCATGCCACCACCCTAGTCAAGGCCGGGGGACGGGGGTCAGGCCACCTTGCCGGAGACGGTGTCGGCGTCGGGCAGCTGCAGGTCGAGCAGGTCGGCCGGCGCCATCGGGGAGCCGTGGCGCCACTCCGACCAGGCGAGGCGGAGCAGGCCCGGAAGGAGGTCGGTCGAGCGGCGGATCATCCAGCGGGTGCCGGCGGTGGCCATCCACAGGACCATCGCGGCGCGGGACGGGGGCGGGCTGCTCGGGTCCGGGTCCGGGCGCTCGCCGGAGCGGGCGAAGACCGAGCCGCGCTGGAGCAGCAGGTCGTAGAACGAGCAGGCCAGGAAGCGGTGGCCGCGCTCGCTCGGGTGCAGGCGGTCGACGCTCCACATGCGGCGGTCGTACGAGCGGGCGTCGCCCGCGGCGTCGAAGTGGACCGTGTCGTACCGGGCGGCGACCAGGTCGGCGACGGCGTTGAGCTCGGCCATGCGGCGGGCCAGCGGGCGGGCGAGCGGCCCGGGCAGGCCGAACATCTTGCCCGGGTCGGGCAGCCGGATGGTCAGCACCTCGGCGCCGCCGGCCCGCAGGGTGGCGACCGTGCGCTCGAGGTGGCCGGACAGCCGCTGCGCGTCGAACGGGTCGCGGAGCGTGTCGTTGGTACCGATGATGACCGCGGCGACGTCCGGCTGGAGCGCCACGGCGCGGGGCAGCTGGTGGTGCTCCACGTCGTGCGCGCGGGCGCCGCTGGTCGCGAAGTTGTGCAGCCGGGCGCCCACCGATTCGGCCAGGATCGGGGCCCATCCCCGCCACGTGCCGTCGGGCATCCGGTCGCCGAAGCCCGCCGTGGTCGAGTCCCCCAGGGCCGCGAACACGGTCATGCGTCCTCCGCTCCGCTCCGGCCGCATGCCTTCCTGCCGAGCCCCGGATGACCGGCCCCTCCGCTCCGCTCCGGACCGGTCATGGCACGGTCACCGCCGACGGGGCGTCCAAGGGCGCCGGCGCCACCGCGGGCGGGCTGTTGTGGACGGTCAGGAAGCCGGAGACCGCCGCGGGCCACGAGAACTCCTCGGCCCGCGCCCGGGCCGCGGCGCGGCGGGCCGGGGTGGGACGCGTGAGCACCTGCAGTACACCTCCCGCAAAATCGTCACGCACCGCGGCGCCGGCCTGACCGATCACCTCGGGGAGCGCGGACGCCGCGTCCACCACGACCGGCGTGCCGCAGGCCAGCGCCTCCAGCGCCGCCAGGCCGAACGTCTCGATCGGGCCGGGCGCGATCACCACGTCGGCGGTCGCCAGCAGGGCGGCGACGGCGGTGCGCTCGGTGACGAACTCCATGAAGTGCACGGCGTGGCCGTGGGCCTGCTCCTGGAGCCGGGCGCGGAGCGGGCCGTCGCCGGCGACCACCAGCACCGCGTCGACACCCTGCGCGCGCAGGGCCACCAGGGCGTCGATGGAGCGCTCGGGGCGCTTCTCCTGCGAGAGCCGGCCGCAGTGGACGAGCAGCGTCTGCCCGGGGCGCGCGTAGCGGTCGCGCAGGGCCGCGTCGTAGCGGCCGGGGTTGAACAGGTCGAGGTCGACGCCGAGCGGCACCTGGACCAGGTTCTCGGCGCCGATGCGGCGGAACTCGGCGGCGGCCCAGGACGTGGTGCACAGGACGGTGTCGTAGGCGCCGAAGCTGCGGGTGTTGAGGTGGTCGGCCCACACCGAGCCGAGGCGGCCGGCGAAGGTCAGCAGCCCGGCCAGGCTCTCGTGGGACACCATCACCGACGGGATGCCCCGCTCGCGGGCCCAGCGGCCGGTCCAGCGCAGCGTGAACCGGTCGGAGACCTCCAGGCGGTCCGGCGCGAGCTCGTCGAGCAGCGCGGCCAGCCGGCGGCGGTGGATGAGCACGCGGTACCCGCCGGTGAAGGGGACGACCGGGCCGGGCAGCGTGATCACCCGGCCCTGCGAGGTCTGCTCGTCGGAGTACCGCTCGCCGGGCACGATGAGCACCGGCTCGTGACCGGCGGCCAGGTAGCCCTCGCCGAGTGCGCGCAGTGCGGTGCGCAGGCCGCCGGAGCGCGGCATGACGAAGTTCGCCAGCCGAACTATTCGATCGGTCATGCGGGCACCGGCAGCGTGCGGGCGGGCAGGCCCCCGGAGTGCACCTCCGCGTAGTGGCGGATCAGCTGGTCGCCGACCGCCGACCAGGTGCGCGTCGCCACCGCGACGCGCGCCGCGACGCCCATCGCCAGCCGCCGCTCCTCGTCGCCGGCCAGCGCGGCGACCGCCTCGACCAGCGCGTCGGCGTCGCACGGCGGGATCAGCAGGCCGGTGCGGCCGTCGTCGACCAGGTCGAGCGGGCCGCCCTGGGCGGGGGCGACCACCGGTACGCCGCTCGCGAGGGCCTCCTGGACGGTCTGGCCGAAGGTCTCGAACGGGCCGGTGTGCACGAACAGGTCCAGGCTGGCGAAGATGCGGGCCAGCTGGTCACCGCGCCGCTCGCCGAGGAAGACCGCGTCGGGCATCGACCGCTCGAGCGAGGCGCGAGCGGGGCCGTCGCCGACGACGACCACCCGGACGCCGGGGATGCGGCTGACCGGGGCGAGCAGGTCGACCCGTTTCTCGACGGCGAGGCGGCCGACGTATCCGACGATGACCTGGCCCCGCGCGGCGACCGCCCGGCGGAGGGCGGCGCTGCGGTGCGCGGGGTCGAAGCGGGAGGCGTCGACCCCGCGGCGCCAGAGCCACACGCGCTCGATGCCGTTGCGGTGCAGGGCGGTCGCCGCGGCGGTCGACGGCGCCAGGGTCCGGTCGGCGGCGTTGTGGATGTGCCGCAGCCAGCGCCACGCGGCCTGCTCGCCGAGGTTCGAGTGGTAGTAGAGCCGGGCGTAGGCCGGCACGTCCGTCTGGTAGACGGCGACGGTCGGCAGCCCCAGCGAGGCCGCCACGGTCATCCCCCGGGCGCCCAGCACGAACGGGCTGGCCAGGTGCACCAGGTCGGTGCCGTGGGACCGTAACGCGGCCGCGAGGCGCCGGCTGGGCAGGCCCAGCCGGAAGCTCCCGTAGCCCGGCGTGGCCACCGAGGGCACCCGGATGATCTGATACGGGAAGACGCCGGTGAGCGACCGCGCCCCGGAAGAAGGCTGGGGGGCGATCACGAGCGGCTCGTGGCCACGCGCGACGAGGTGTTCGGCCACCCGCACGACGGAGTGGGCGACGCCGTTCACATCGGGCGGGAACGATTCGGTGACGATCGCGATCCGCATGCCATGACCATGAGGTCGAAGTTGATGCGTGCGGCCACTATTTGCTGACCAGATGGCAAACGGGTGCCTAAATGTCGTACCTTGCGCCAGGTCGGACGACCTCGATCGGTCCATCGAAGGCTGCCGAAGCCGCCTCGACCGTGAGCGCCTCGCTCCCCCAGGCCGGGACCAGGTGGGTGAGCAGCAGCCGGCCGACGCCGGCCTTGGTCGCGTGCTCGGCCGCCTCGCGGCCGGTCAGGTGCAGGTCGGGCGGGTTGTCCACGCCGTCGAGGTAGCTCGCCTCGCACAGGAAGGCGTCGGCGCCCTGGGCCAGCCGGATGAGGGCCTCGCAGGGGGCGGTGTCGGCCGAGTACGCCAGGACGCGGCCCTCGTGCTCGATGCGGACCCCGTAGGTCTCGATCGGGTGGTTCACCCGGTCGACGGTCACGTGGAACGGGCCGATCGGGAAGCTGCCCGGCTGTAAGGCGTAGAACGTGTAGACGTCGTTGATCGACATCGGCTCGTTCTCCCCGCCGTAGGCCGCGGCGATCCGCTCCGGCGCGGCGACCGGCGCGTAGACCGGCAGCGGCGGGTACGGGCCCTCGGGGGCGTAGCGGCGGGCCACCACGTACGAGCACGCGTCGAGCATGTGGTCGCAGTGCAGGTGCGACAGCAGGATCGCGTCGACGTCGTAGAGCCCGGAGAAGCGCTGCAGCGTCGTCATCGAGCCCGGCCCGAAGTCGACGAGCAGACGGAAGCCGTCCGCCTCGACGAGGTAGGCGGAACAGGGCGCCTCCGGCCCCGGGAAGCTGCCGGCGCAGCCGAGCACCGTGAGCCTCATGCTGCGCTCAACCCGCCGTCTCCTGTCTTCGTGCTGATCTTCGTGCCGACAAGTGGATCATCCCGGCCAGGTGAGGATAGATCCAGTGGACGTACGGACAGTGCTCGGCCTGGAAAGGCCCCTCGCGCAAGGTCCGTCACCGTGCGCAGCCTACGCCGGACTTGCAGGCAAGTCTGAACGATCGGACGGCAGATGTCGCCAACGTGACAGGCTGGCGTCACGCTGGACAACCGCGCTCGTTGCACGCTGTGAGTCCCGGCCGGAGGGGGCGGACGCGGGCGTGGACGTGTCCCGGGCGGCCCGTCGGCTGCGCAAACGGGCGCCCGAGGCCGGCCCCGTCGTGTGCCGCTAGGCGGCTACGCCCACAGCTGGCCGTCGAGGGCCGTCTCGGCCTCCGCGAGCGTGCCGCCGTACGCGCCGGTCGAGAGGTACTTCCACCCGCCGTCGGCGACCAGGAAGACCACGTCGGCCTTCTGGCCCGCCTTGAGCGCCTGGTGGGCCACGGCGAGCGCGGCGTGCAGCACCGCGCCGGTCGAGAAGCCGACGAACATGCCCTCGACCTCGACGAGCTGGCGGGTGCGCAGCACGGAGTCGCGGGTGCCGACCGAGAACCGGCGGGTGAGGACGGTGGCGTCGTACAGCTCGGGCACGTAGCCCTCGTCCAGGTTGCGCAGGCCGTAGACCAGCTCGCCGTAGCGCGGCTCGGCGGCCACGATCTCGACCTGCTCGACCTTCTCCCGCAGGTACCGCCCGACGCCCATCAGCGTGCCGGTGGTGCCCAGTCCGGCCACGAAGTGGGTGATCGTCGGCAGGTCACGCAGGATCTCCGGGCCGGTCGACTCGTAGTGGGCCCGCGCGTTGGCCTCGTTGCCGTACTGGAACAGCATCACCCAGTCGGGATGCTCCGCGGCGATCTCCTTGGCCACCGCGACGGCCCGGTTCGAGCCGCCGGCGGCCGGCGAGAAGATGATCTCCGCGCCGTACATGCGCAGGATCGCCGTCCGCTCGGACGAGACATTCTCCGGCATGACGCACACCAGCCGGTAGCCGCGCAGCTTCGCCACCATCGCGAGCGCGATGCCGGTGTTGCCGCTGGTCGGCTCGATGATGGTGTCACCGGGGCGAAGGCGGCCGGCTTCCTCGGCCGCCTTCACCATCCAGAGCGCGACACGGTCCTTGACGCTCCCCGTGGGGTTGCGGTCCTCGAGCTTCGCCCACAGCCGCACGTCGGGACTGGGCGAGAGCCGCGGCAGCCCGACGAGCGGCGTGTTTCCGCACGCATCGAGCAGGGACTCGTAGCGCGCCACGGCGGTCAGCCCCGCAGTGCGTGCGCGGCGGCGAAGGCGAACGCGCCGCCCGCGACGGCGGGCAGGATCGTCACCGAGTCGCCGTCGTTGAGCTTCGCGTCGAGCGCGCCGAGGAACCGGACGTCCTCGTCGTTGATGTAGACGTTGACGAAGCGGTGCAGGCCGCCCTCGCCGGTGATGAGCCGGTCCCTGATCCCGGCGTGCCGGGAGTCGAGGTCGGCGAGCAGGTCGGCGATGGTGTCACCGGCGCCCTCGACGGTCTTCGCGCCGCCGGTGTAGCTGCGCAGGATGGTGGGGATGCGAACCTCGATGGCCATGGTGTGCTCCTCTTGGATGCGGACTGGTCGACGACTGGACGGGACGGTGCGCGTGGCGGCTGGTCAGCTGCCGGCGCGACACTCGTAGTCGACGGTCGTCGGGCTCTGCCCGAAGAGGTACGTCTGGACGGCGTTGGGGTCCACGACAGCATTAACTACCTGAACCGGCTCCTCGGTGACGGCTCCGTCCACGATGCGGAACGACCGGATCTCCGTCGTCACCGGATCGCGGGTCGAGACCAGCAGGTAGTGCGCGTTGGGCTCGCCCGCGAAGGACACGTCGGTCCGCGACGGGTAGGCCTCGGTCGCCGTGTGGGAGTGGTAGACGACCACCGGCTCCTCGTCGGCGTCGTCCATCTCGCGCCAGAGCCGGAGCTGCTCCTTCGAGTCGAACTCGTAGAAGGTCATCGACCGGGCGGCGTTCTCCATCGGCACGTGCCGCTCCGGCCGGTCGGAGCCGGCCGGACCCGCGACGATGCCGCACGCCTCGTCGGGGTGGTCCCGGCGGGCGTGCGCGACGATCGCGTCGAGGATCGCGGCGTCGATGGTCAGCACGCCCGACAGCCTACCGAAACCCGGGCGCAACCCGCCCGTGACGGCCCTCACGCAGCCTCCGCTTCGCTCCGGCTGCGCGAGAACCTCGCAGAGCCCATGGTGAGCGGCCCCTCCGCTTCGCTCCGGACCGCTCACGCCATGAGCGCGCCGACCAGGGACTCCTGGAGGTACGTCAAGTACTGGTAAACGGACAGTTGCCCCACGCGGGGTGAGGTCGGATCACGCAGGATGGCGTCGTCGAGCTCGGCTTCGACGTCGACGTCGTCGTCGGTGATCCCGAGCCGCAGGCCCAGCGTGAGCCGCACGTCGGTGAGCGCCCGCAGCCACGCCTCGGCCTGCTCCTCGTCGAGGGCCACCTCGCCGCCCTCGACCGGGAGGGCGTCCAGCAGCATCGCCGCCTGCTCCAGCTTCGCCGAGCGGAGATCGTCCTCCGTGTAGCGGCGCAGGTCGGCGGAGGCGCCGGGGTCGTCGCGGTACACGTCCGGGAAGAGGCGGTCGATGACCGGGTCGGCGCGGTCGAAGCCCTCGGACAGCAGGGTGATGACCTCGAGCATGACCTCGTTGAGAACGGCCGCCTCGGCGGGGCCGAACCGGGCCACGCACGCCTTGCCCGCGCGCACGAACATGGTCACGACCGGTCCACCGTCGCCCAGAGGCCGTAGGCCTGCAACCGGGACGCGTCGTACTCCATCCGCTCACGCGGTCCGCTGGAGACGATCGCCTTGCCCTTGTGATGCACGTCGAGCATGAGACGTTCGGCCTTCTCCTTGCTGTACCCGAAGAGCTTCTGCAGGACCCACGTCACGTAGCTCATCAGGTTGACGGGATCGTTCCAGACCACGGTCACCCACGGACGGTCGGCCTGGGGCACCTCATCAACCTCGACATGGGTCTCTTCGATCGGTAGGACCTGCGGCGCCGCCATACCAACATGGTGCCATCAAGCGAGCAGCACGCCATGGTCGACCGCGTCCCCGGCGATGATGGCGAGCGCCTGACGCAGCTCGGTGTACCGTTCGGCGAGCTCGTGGCCGACCTCGACCTCCAGCTCACGCAGGGCGTGCTGCAGCCAGCGGCGGCAGTCCTTCTTGTCCGGCAGCTTCGGCGGCCCGCCCTGGGCCGTCTTCGGCTGCCACATCGCGAAGCAGCTGGCGTTGAGGCCGATCCCGATCGCCGCGAGCACGCGGTCGGGCGTGTCGGTCCAGTCGGCCCCGCCGACCGCGGACAGGCTGTCGACGGCGGCGGCCCCGGTCAGCGCGGCGACGGCCGACGTGGTGGTCACCAGCAGCGCCCTGTCGCGCTCGCGGTCGTCGTCGCGCAGGGTGTCGACGGCCCGCCGGGCGGCGGTCGCGATCCGGCGCAGCACGGTCTCGTCGGGCGGCACGTCGAGCAGCTCGCCGAACACGGCGCCGATCAGCTCGCGGGTGTCGGCGTGCAGTTGGCGGGTAGTGCGCAAGGAGAGCGCGTGCAGCTCACGGTCGAGCACGTGGGGCAGCTCCGGGCAGCCCTTGCCCGAGCCGAGCTCCTGCACGCAGCGCACGTGGATGGTGGCCAGGTCGATCGAGACCCGCTCGGCCGCGGCGAGGCCGCGCTGGCGGATCTCCCGGTCGAGCCGCTCCTGCCAGCCGTCGCCGGCGACCGAGACGGTGGCCGCGGTGACCCCGCCGACCCTGACCTCGGCCACGCCGTGCTGGTCGGCCCAGGTCTCCAGCAGGTGGCGCAGCTCGGCGACGCCGAACACGGCCCCGGGGTCGAGCGACACGGGGAACCAGGGCGCGGTGGCCAGCTTCGGGCCGCGCGAGGTGAGCAGCGCCCGGTCGGCGGCGAGCATCTCCGGCCACAGGTCGTGCTGGTCGATGTGGGTGAGGACGAACCCGATCCGCTCGACCCGCTCGGCCGCGGCGGCCAGCAGGTCGAGGTCGGCGCGCGACAGCGGCGCGGCCGCGTCGATCACGAAGAGCAGGCCCAGCCCGTGCTCGGCCGCGTCGAGGACGATCTCCGCCCGGGCCGGGTCCAGACCCCCGCTGCCGGGCGTGTCGACGAGCGCGACCCGCTGGAGCAGGCTCGCCGGGTGGCTGATCTCGATCCGCCGGGCCGGCCGCTGCGGGCCGCCCTTCGGCGCCGTGGCCGGGCGCGGCTCGCGGTGGCCGGGAACGAACGCCCGGAGGTCGGGGTGCTCGCCGTGCCGGAACACGGTCCAGGCCTCCCCCGTGGCGGCACGGTCGGGCTCGGTACGGCCGATCAGGGCGTCGACCAGGGCGGACTTCCCGCTGCGGGCCGAGCCGGCGATCACGGCGTAGGAGTGGGTCGGGGCGGACGGCGGCCGATGGCTCCGGCTGCCGCGAACCGGCATCGCGGACACGGGACCCCCGGCGGTCGTCGCGACGGCTAGATCGATCAACGGCGCCTGCATGACTCCAGACCCCATGTGCGACCTCCTTGCGCGTCCGGGATGTACCGCCGCAGGCAGTCTGGACGACTTTGCGAGCAGCATCGGAACGCTACGTGAACAGCCACTTACCGAGGCAGGGTTTCCGGTACTCAACTGGATCCGATCGCACTACTCAAGTTCGTGCGTCCGCGGGTACGCCGAGTAACCAACATATCGATATGCTGCGACGGTGCCCCCCTGGAGCTTCGTCGGACGAAACGCAGAACTGAGCCGGGTTGCGGAGTCCGCCTCCGGCACCACCGGTCGTGGTCTGATTCTCGGCGGACCTCCCGGCATCGGCAAGAGCCGATTGCTGCGGGAGGGCGTCCAGGCCCTTGACCAGGACAGACTGGCGGTCTGGACGGCCACCGCCAACGCTGCCACGGCGGGGCTGCCGCTCGGCGGGCTGGCCCAGGTGCTGCCGCCCGACCAGCCGGCGGGCGGCTCACCCGCGGGGCTGCTGCGGTGGGCCGTCGACGCGCTGCACCGGCAGGCCGCCGGCCGGCCGATCGTCGTGGCGATCGACGACGCCCACCTCCTCGATCCACTGTCCGCGGCGCTCGTGTACTACGTGGCCCGGTCCGAGAACGCGACCGTGATCGGCACCGTCCGCACCGGCGAGCCGGTGCACGACCCGATCAGCGCGCTGTGGAAGGACGACCTGGTCGAGCGGATCGAGCTCGGCCCGCTGACCCTCCAGGAGACGTCGGACCTGCTCCAGCAGGTGCTCGGCGGCCCGGTGGACTCCGCGTCGGTCGACCGGCTCTGGCAGCTCTCCCAGGGCAACGCGCTGCTGCTGCGCGAGCTGGTGATCGCCGCGCACGCGGCCGGCGAGATCATCGAGAGCTACGGCATGCAGCGCTGGACCGGCAAGGTCGACCTGGCGCCGACGCTGACCGAGGTGGTCGACGCGCGCATCGGCAAGCTGACCGCGCAGGAGCGGGCGGTGCTGGAGCTGGTCGCGTTCGGCGAGCCGATCGGCCTGCCCCTGCTGGTCAACGCCACCGACCTGGCCACCGTCGAGACGGCCGAGGAGCGCCAGCTCATCCGGGTCGTCGTCGAGGACCGGCGGACCACGGTGCGGCTGGCCCATCCGCTGTACGGCGAGGTCGTCCGCCGCCGCTGCCCGGTCACCCGCTTCCGGCGGCTGCTCGACCAGCTCGCCGGCCTCGTCGAGGAGAGCGGGGCGCGGCGCCGCGACGACCTACTGCGGGTGGCGGTCTGGCGGCTCGACAGCGACACGGCCCGCGACCCGGTGCAGCTGCTCAACGCCTGCCGGCTCGCCTTCGCCACCTACGACATGGCCCTCGCGATGCGGCTGGGCAAGGCCGCGGTGGCGGCGGGCGGCGGGTTCGACGCCGCCGAGACGCTCGCGACGATCCTCATGTTCGCCAACTGCCCCGACGAGGGGGCGCTGATCCTCGACCAGAACGAGGACCAGATCGGCGACGAGGCGCAGCGCAGCCGCTGGCTGGCGATCCGGCACATCACCGCGCAGTGGGGCCTCGGCGACCCGACCACCGTCGACGAGCTCGACCGGCAGGCCCAGAAGCTCACCGACCTGCGGGAGCGCTCGCTCGCCCTGGCCGTCGAGTCGACCATGCGGCTGCACCGCGGCGACTACGGCCAGGCGCTGACCCTGGCCCGCACCGTCCTCGACGGCCCGGCCAGCGCGCCCGGCCCGCGCGCCCTCGCCCGCAGCAACATGGGCCACCTCCAGGCGATGCGGGGCACGCCGGTGCAGACGGTCCGGGCGATGGCGGCGCTCGACGCCGACGCCGCCCAGTGGCGCGGCGAGGTGCCCTACATCCAGCTCGGCATCGAGCTGGCCCGCGGCACCGCCATGATCCTCGCCGCCGACCTCGACGCCGTCGACGCGATCGTCGCCGCCGAGTTCGCGGGCATGGCCGACGCCGGCAACTTCCTGCTCGGCTCCGGCTACCTCCAGATCGTGCGGGCCCAGGCGGCGCGCCTGCGCGGCCGGCTGCAGGAGGCGGCCCGCGCGGCCAGCCAGGCCAGCGCCGCCCTCGCCACCGGCCGGATCTTCGTCGCCCTGGCCCACGCCGAGCGGGCGCACATCGCCGCACTGTGCGGCGACGCCGCGTCGGCCGCGGCCGCCTTCGCCGAGGCGGAGCGGGCGCATTACCGGTCCATGGAGGTGTTGTACCCCTGGCTCGAGGAGGCCCGGGCGTGGGTCGCGGTGGCCTCCGGTGACGTGAGCACGGCCGCCGAGGTGCTGCGCCGGCTGGCGGCGCGCAACCGCAACGACGGCTTCGCCGCCCACGAGATGTTCGCGCTCTACCACCTCGGGCGCCTCGGCTTCGCGGCCGAGGTCCACGACCGGATCGACGCGCTCGCCCAGACCGTCGAGGGCCGGCTCGCCCCGGCGCTGGCGTGGCACGTCCGCGCGATGGCCGAGGAGGACGGCGGGAGCCTGCTCGCGGTCACCGAGGAGCTGGCCGAGATGGAGCTGAACCTCTTCGCCGCCGAGGCCGCGGCCGGCGCCGTCACGCTGCTGCGCGGCATCCGGTCGCCGCAGACCCCGCGGGCGGCGCAGCGGCTGGCCGAACTGCGGGCCGAGTGTCAGCTCGCGGTCACTCCGGCGCTGGTGGTACCGCAGCCGATGCTCACCGGCCGGGAGCGGCAGATCGCCCGGCTCGCCGCCGCCGGCGTGCCGTCGAAGGAGATCGCCGACCAGCTGTACCTCTCCTCCCGGACCGTCGACAACCACCTCATGCGGGTCTACGCCAAGCTCGGCGTGACCGGCCGCGCCGAGCTGGCCGCCGCGCTCCGGTCGCTGCCGCCCGAAGAGTGATCGGCGTCCTATTCGCCGTCGCATAGGGTTGGTCCGTGACAAGCTCGCTGCTGACCGACCACTACGAGCTGACGATGCTGTCGGCGGCCCTGCGCGACGGCACCGCGGACCGCCGCTGCGTGTTCGAGGTGTTCGCCCGCCGCCTGCCGACCGGGCGCCGCTACGGCGTGGTCGCCGGCACCGGCCGGCTGCTGTCGCTCATCGCCGACTTCCGGTTCACGCCGGAGGACGTCGCGTTCCTGCGGGAGCGGCGGATCGTCGACGACGCCACCGCGGAGTGGCTGGCGGCGTACCGCTTCTCCGGCGACGTCGACGGCTACGCCGAGGGCGAATTGTTCTTCCCCGGCTCGCCGATCCTGACCGTCAGCGGCACGTTCGCCGAGTGCGTGGTCCTGGAGACGCTGGTGCTGTCGGTGCTCAACCACGACAGCGCGATCGCGGCCGCCGCCGCCCGCATGGTGACCGCGGCCCGCGGGCGCGCCGTCATCGAGATGGGCTCGCGCCGCACCCACGAGGAGGCCGCGGTGGCCGCCGCCCGGGCCGCCTACCTGGCCGGCTTCGCGTTCACCTCCAACCTGGAGGCGGGCCGCCGCTACGGCATCCCGACCACCGGCACCGCCGCGCACGCGTTCACCCTGCTGCACGACTCGGAGCAGGCCGCGTTCGGCTCGCAGGTGGCGACCCTGGGCAAGCAGACCACGCTGCTCGTCGACACCTACGACATCGCGCAGGGCATCCGCAACGCGATCGCCGTCGCCGGCCCCGACCTGCGCGCGGTGCGCATCGACTCGGGCGACCTGTCGGTGCTGGCCTCGGAGTCGCGGGCGCTGCTCGACTCCCTCGGCGCGACCGACACGCAGATCGTCGTGTCCGGCGACCTGGACGAGTACGCGATCGCCGCCCTGGCCGCCGAGCCCGTCGACGCCTACGGCGCCGGCACCGCGGTCGTCATCGGCTCGGGCGCGCCGACTGCCGGCCTGGTGTACAAGCTGGTCGAGGTCGACGGCCGCCCCGTCGTGAAGCGCTCGGAGAACAAGGGCACGGTCGGCGGCCGCAAGACCGCCGTCCGGCGGCACAAGCCGACCGGCACCGCCACCGAGGAGATCGTCGTCTCGCTGGGCTCGCCGCCGGCGCAGCCGCACGACCGCCTGCTGCAGCGCCCGTTCATCCGCGCCGGCGCCGCGGTCGACGACCTCCCGGAGCTGCCGGCCTCGCGCGAGCACCTGCGCCAGTGCCTGATCTCGATCCCGTGGGAGGGCCTGAAGCTCTCCGCCGGCGACCCCGCCGTCCCCGTCACCATGCTCGGAGGCTCCGCATGACCCGTGCGTTGATCGTCGTCGACGTGCAGAACGACTTCTGCGAGGGCGGCTCGCTGCCCGTCGCCGGCGGCGCGGCGGTGGCCGCGTCGATCTCGGCCGCCATCGCGGGCGGCCCGTGGGACCACGTCGTCGCCACCCAGGACCACCACGTCGACCCGGGCGCCCACTTCGCCGCGTCGCCCGACTACGTCGACACCTGGCCGTCCCACTGCGTGGTCGGCACGGGCGGCATCGAGTTCCACCCCTCCCTGGACACGTCCCGGGTCGAGGCGGTCTTTGAGAAGGGCGCGTTCGCGGCGGCCTACTCCGGCTTCGAGGGCGCCTCGGACGGCGTCGGCCTCGCCGACTGGCTGCGCGCACGCAACGTGACGTCGGTCGACGTGGTCGGCATCGCGACGGACCACTGCGTGCGGGCGACCGCCTTGGATGCGGTACGTGAGGGGTTCGTTACAACCGTGTTGCTCGACCTGACCGCGGGCGTCGCGCCGGCCACGACCGAGAAGGCCCTGGTCACCCTGCGGGAGGCCGGGGTGAACCTGGTGGGTGAACCGATCGTGGCGGGGAGTTGACCAACCGGCGGATGGCACGTGGACGGACTTGCCGTGTAACAAGCGACGTGTACCGTCATGCGGGCAGGCTGGTTCTGCTGTCCGATGTGAGGACTTCTCACGTCATACCGTAAGGAGCACCTACACGGAGCGTGGCGAAAATGGCAAGACTTCGCTACGCTTGCGGGACCTCGAAGGGTCGTCCATGGTGGACGGCTCAGCACCAGGAGGGTCACGTGAAGTTGTCGATCGAGACTCGCCCTTCGGATCAGCGCGAGGCAGTGCTGACACTGAGCGGCGAAATCGACTATGAGACCGCTCAAGAGCTCCGCACAGCAGTGAGCTCAGTGCTCGACGGAAGCATCGACCTCCTGGTCATCGACCTTGCGGGGGTCACGTTCCTCGACTCCACCGGCATCGGCACCCTGGTCGTTGCCAAGCGCATCTGCCACAGCATGGGCGTAAAGCTCGACATCCGCCGCCCGAACCCGTTCATCGCGCGGCTGTTCGCTGTCGTGGGTGTGAGCGACATCCTGGACGTGCCGATTCCGCCCGGCACCGTCTCCGGCCGGCTCCCCCAGCCGCGTGAGCGCGGAGTAACCACGCCGGCCTGATCCGGCCCGACATCTGCTGTCGACTCGCTCGGGGCCGGCCACGTCCGTGACCCCGGGCGAGTGAACCCCCGGGTCTGCGCACTTCCCGTGCATCGCGGGGCTCCCATGATCAAGGGAAGCATCTGGCTGTCATAGCAACCAGAAGTTTCCCTCGATCATGGACCACGCCACCCACGAGGGGCAGACGGGTCGCGGCTTCCGGGATGAACGGGACAATTCGCCCGGCCTTCGCGTGCCGGCCGGTCCGACGGAACGGCTGCACCTCGCACGCAGGCTCCGGCGGGGTCCGAGGGCTCGGGGCGCCCCGAGAGGGGGCTCAGGAGAGCCACCAACAGGATCAAACGCTATCCAGGTGCCCCAGGAGACCCTCGGCACGTAACACGCGTGAAACAAAGCTTCTGCCGGGCCGAACGGTGGCACGCGCGGAAGTAGTGGACCGAAGGGGAATGCGCGGCGCAGGCGGGCCGACGGAGCTACCGGCCCGAGGCACGGCCAGCTCGGGGCCTGCGGAATCGCCGGCCCCAGGCAAGGGCAGCTCGGGGCCCGCGTCGGCGACCCCGGGCGGCCGGAGCGCGGTCTGCTGTAGCGGAGACGGCCGCCCCCGGCGGCGCAGACGCGGACCGCCCCCGGCCTTCGCGGCGGCGCAGACGCGGACCGCCCCCGAGCCCTTGCGGCGGCTCAGACGCGAACCGCCCCCGGGCCCTTGCGGCGCCGGGGGCGGTTGAGCGGAAAACCCTAGTGCTGTTCCTCGTACGTGGCGCCGCCGTCGGCCTCGTGGCTCAGCGGGCGGGCGCCGCCGGGCGGTGGGGCCTCCAGGGAGTGGCCGGGTGCGTGTGCCGGGTAGCGGGCGTCGAACGCCGGGCGCTCGGAGCGGATGCGCGGCATGCTGTCGAAGTTGCGCAGCGGGGGCGGGCAGCTCGTGGCCCACTCCAGCGACATGCCGTGGCCCCACGGGTCGTTGACCTCGACGACGCGGCCGGTCTTGTACGACTTCCACACGTTCCAGATGAACGGCAGGGTCGACAGGCCGGTGATGAACGAGCCGATCGTGGAGATCGTGTTCAGCGTGGTGAAGCCGTCGGACGCCAGGTAGTCGGCGTACCGGCGGGGCATGCCCTGCGTGCCCAGCCAGTGCTGCACCAGGAACGTGGTGTGGAAGCCGATCGTGGTGAGCCAGAAGTGGACCTTGCCCAGGCGGTCGTCGAGCATCCGGCCGGTCATCTTCGGGAACCAGAAGTAGATGCCGGCGTACACCGCGAACACGATGGTGCCGAAGAGCACGTAGTGGAAGTGGGCCACCACGAAGTACGTGTCCGAGACGTGGAAGTCGATCGGCGGGCTGGCCAGCAGCACGCCCGAAAGGCCGCCGAAGAGGAAGGTCACCAGGAAGCCGATCGCGAAGAGCATCGGTGTCTCGAAGGTGATCTGGCCGCGCCACATCGTGCCGATCCAGTTGAAGAACTTCATGCCGGTCGGCACGGCGATGACGAAGCTCAGGAAGGAGAAGAACGGCATGAGGACCTGGCCGGTCGCGAACATGTGGTGGGCCCACACGCTCATCGACAGGGCGCCGATCGCGATCGTGGCGCCGACGAGGCCCTTGTAGCCGAAGACCGGCTTGCGGCTGAAGACCGGGATGACCTCCGTGATGATGCCGAAGAACGGCAGCGCCACGATGTACACCTCGGGGTGGCCGAAGAACCAGAACAGGTGCTGCCAGAGCATCGCGCCGCCGGTGCCGGCGTCGTAGACGTGGGCACCCAGCCGGCGGTCGGCCTCCAGCGCCAGCAGGGCGGCGGCCAGGATCGGGAAGACCATGATCACCAGGACGCTCGTGACCAGGATGTTCCAGGTGAACATCGGCATCCGGAACATGGTCATGCCGGGTGCGCGCAGGGTCAGGATCGTGGTGATCATGTTGACGGCGCCGAGGATGGTGCCCAGGCCGGAGAGGACCAGGCCGACGATCCACAGGTCGGCGCCCACGCCGGGCGAGTTGATGATGCTGTTCAGCGGCGCGTAGGCGAACCAGCCGAAGTCCGCGGCGCCGCCCGGCGTGATGAACCCGACCAGGGTGATCGAGCCACCGAACGCGTAGAGCCAGTAGGCGAACGAGTTCAGCCGGGGGAACGAGACGTCGGGCGCGCCGATCTGCAGCGGCGTGATGTAGTTCGCGAACGCGAAGACGATCGGCGTCGCGAAGAACAGCAGCATGATCGTGCCGTGCATGGTGAACAGCTGGTTGTACTGCTCCGGCGACAGGAACTGCAGACCCGGCCGGGCCAGCTCGGCGCGCATGAGCAGCGCCATGAAGCCGCCGATCATGAAGAACACGAACGACGTGATCAGGTACATCAAGCCGATCTGCTTGGCGTCCGTGGTCCGCAACAGCCGAGCGAACGCCGAGCCCTTGACCGGCTGGTGCACCGGCCAAGGCCTGGTGACGATCGGCTTTGGCGCAACGGTGGTCACGAAAGGCCTCCTGAGGCTGTTGAACCCGCTGGCGAGCCAGCTCCGTGAGGCGCCGCGCGATCAACACGCCACCCCGGAGGCAGAATAGTCTCCCCTGTCTGGGCGAATTCGCTGGGGGCGGACGATCTCGGGCGCCACCCGCCGGGACGCACTACGGCACGGTGGGCGCACCGCCGGACGCGCCGAGGCTGAACGAGATCGCACCGGCTGCGATCGCCGCCAGCACCAACAGAATGATGCCCCAGAAGATCAGCCGGTCGGCCGGTGAGGGGTTCTTGACCGCGTCCACCAGCCGGGCGCGGACGGGTGCGGGGGTGGGGGCCACGACCTGCACATCGGCCGTGGGGGACTCGTCGGCCGGAGGCACGGCCGGGGCCGGACGCTCGACCGCCAGTGCGCGCATCACGATGAGGGCGGAGCCGGCCAGCACGAGGAGTACGCCGAGCACCGCGACGATGACGGAAATCCAGTCACGCATGCGAGCAGGCTAGGAGATCCACGCTGGTCACACCAGTGGCTGCGGCGCCCGGGTCCGAAGCGCCGGGCATCGGCGGCCCTGAAATTTACAGTCGGAACCCCGGTGGTGAAACCTCTCGGCAATCTCGTGTTGACAGCGCGGAAACGGTGTATGACGCTGCCTGTGGAAGCGCTCCCAAAATCGACGACTTGCTATCTGAGGAGGTCGCGATGTCGATTACCGCCGCTCCAGAGGTACTGCCTGAGCCCGCCGAACACCCCACGCTCGCCCACGTCGCCGCCCTCGCCGGTGTTTCTTCCGCCACCGCTTCCCGCGTGCTCAACGGCTCCGCCCGCGTCTCGCCGACCGCCCGCCAGCAGGTCCGCGACGCTGTGGACCGGCTCGGCTACGTGCGCCAGCGCGCCGCCCGCGCCGTCGACCGCCGCCCCCGCTCGGTCGCCGCCGTCGTGTGCGAGCCCAACGCACGACTCTTCGCCGATCCGTTTTACTCCCGTGTGCTCGCGGGCGCCAGTGCCGCCTTCGCCGAGCGGGACATGCCCATGCTGCTCGCCGCCGGAGAACGACCGGCGTCACTGCAGCGGTACCTCAGCAGCGGCCACATCGACGGCGTGCTGCTGATCTACTGCCGCAGCAGCCACCCGCTCGTCGTCACGCTCCCCGCCCTCGGCGTGCCGGTGACCCTGATCGGCCGGCCGCTGCAGACCAGCGCCCTCGCCTACGTCGACGCCGACAACCGGGGCGGCGCCCGCCAGGCCGTCGAGCACCTGGCGCGCACCGGCCGCCGCCGGATCGTCACGATCGCCGGCCCGCCGGACGTCTCGGCCGGCGTCGACCGGCTGGCCGGCTTCCGCGAGGGGCTCGAGCGGGCCGGCCTGGAGCCCGGCCCGATCGCCTACGGCGACTTCACCCGCCCGGCCGGCATCCACGCCATGACCCGGCTGCTCGACCACCGGCCCAACCTCGACGCGGTGTTCTGCGCCTCCGACCTCATGGCCGTCGGCGCGCTGCACGCGCTGCGCCAGGCCGGCCGCCGGGTGCCGGAGGACGTGGCCCTGGTCGGCTTCGACGACCTGCCGCTCGCCGCCTTCACCCAGCCGCCGCTCACCACGATCAAGCAGCCGGTCGAGGAGATCGGCGCCGCCGCGGCCCGCCAGCTGCTGGCGCTGATGAGCGGCGAGCCGGCGGACGAGCCGCCGGTGCTGCCCACCACGCTGGTCCGCCGGCAAAGCGCATAAGGCCGCATCCAGGAGTGCCCGGTCGCACGAATGACCGGGTATGCAGCGGCTCTTGGACGCGGCCCGGGCGCTCGACACCACCGCCGTCGCCGGCATCGCACACGCGCTGATGGCCGAGCGGGGCATCGCCGACGCGTGGGAGGAGGTGTGCGTACCGGCCCTGCGGCAGGTGGCACACGGCCTGGAGCCGCTGGACATCGCCGTCGAGCACGCAATGGTCGAGGGCATCACCCGTGGCCTGGACCGCACCACCGAAGTGCACGACGGCGACTGCCACGTGCTGCTCGCATGCGCACCGCGCGAGGCACACTCGCTGGCGCTGCACGCACTGGCGGCCGCGCTGGCGCAGCGGCGGGTCGGCGTGGTGCAGCTCGGGGCGGCTGTGCCGTGGCGCGCACTGCGGGCGGGCGTGCGCCGCAGCACCCCGCGAACCGCCGTCGTCTGGGCCCAGACGGACGCCACCGCGGACGTGGACGCGCTGCTCGCGGCGGCCGCGGCGTACCCGGACACCCGCTTCGCGGCGGCCGGCCCGGGCTGGGGCGCTCGCCCCCTCCCTCCCGGGATCACCCACCTGACCTCGATCGGCATGGCCGTAACCGCCTGCACGCCGGTGTCCGCGACGCTAGACATGGAGGCATGAAGGCCATCACGGTGACCGAGCCCGGTGACGCCGACGGCGCCTCCGCCGCCGACTACTCCCTCCGCGACCTCCCCGACCCGCAGATCGCCCCGGACCAGATCCTCGTGGAGGTGCGTGCCGCCGGGGTCAACCCGCCCGGCTCCGGCCCCGGCAACGGCGACA
Source organism: Dactylosporangium sp. NPDC005572 (assembly GCF_040605515.1). Classification (NCBI taxonomy): domain Bacteria; kingdom Bacillati; phylum Actinomycetota; class Actinomycetes; order Micromonosporales; family Micromonosporaceae; genus Dactylosporangium; species Dactylosporangium sp. NPDC005572. The sequence continues at coordinate 29,371 of NZ_JBEXCY010000063.1, forward strand.
TCCCCGGCTGGGACGTCGCCGGCGTGGTGGTCGCGACGGGCGCCGACGTGGACGGGTTCGTCGTGGGCGACGAGGTCTACGCGTGCGCCCGGTCCACCTACGCCGAGCGAGCCGCGATCGCCGCCCGGGACGCCGCCCACAAGCCGGCCGGGCTGAGCTTCGCCGAGGCGGCCGCCATACCGCTGGCCGGCCTGACCGCGCTGCAGGCGCTCCGCGCGGCCGGCACCGGCGAGGGCGACGTGGTGCTGGTCCACGACGCGGCCGGCGGCGTCGGGCACTTCGCGGTGCAGATCGCCCGCGCCCTGGGCGCCGAGCGGGTGCTGGGCACCGCCGCCGAGGCCGACCACGAGTTCCTGCGGGAGCTGGGCGCCGAGCCGGTACAGCAGGTGCCCGAGCCGGTCGACGTGGCCCTGGACCTACGCGGCGGCGCGGCGACGGAGTCCGCGGTCGAGGAGGTGAAGGACCCGGCCCGGGCCGTCTCCACCGCCTTCGGCGGCGAGCGGATCGCCGAGCGGGGCGGCCGGTTCCTCGCGCCCCGGCCCGACGCGGGCGACCTGCGCTGGCTGGCCGACCTGGCCGACCAGGGCCGGCTGCGGGTCAACCTGCACCGCGAACTGCCGCTCGCCGAGGTCGCCGACGCGCACCGCCTGATCGAGTCCGGCCTGGTCCGGGGCAAGGTGGTCCTGACGCCGTAGCGCCCGCGGAAAATCGACACGGGCTTCGCGTCGCGCAGGGTGATCCAGAAGCGATACGGTGCCCGGCATGACCGATGGCCTCGACGTCCCGGACGACTACACCGGGCGGCGCCGGGCCGATGCGTACCGGCAGCCGCGGATCGCGTTCCTGGTCGTGCTCATCGTCGTCGCGGTCGTCGTCGTGGGGCTGCGCGGGCTGCTGACCGGCGCGCCCGACACCACCCGGTTCACGTCGGGCGACGCGGCGGGGCCGGTGGTGCCGACGCTGAACGGGCTGCCGGCGCCGGTCGTGATGCCCGGGTCGGCGAGCCCGGCGCACACCGGCGCCACGGCGAGCCCGGCGGCCAGTGCCGGCGCGAGCCCGGTGGTGAGCGCCGGCCCGTCCGACCCGGTGAGCTCCGGCGCGCCGCCGTCGAGTGCGGCGCCGTCCGTGCCGCCCGCGTCGGCGTCGCCCGGCACCACGGGTACGACTCCCGCATCTCGCTCCTATGAGGCGGAGGCGGCGGGCAACGGCCGGTCCGGCATGACGGTCCGCGAGGTCACGGGTGCGTCCGGCGGGCGGGCCGTCACCGGTGTGGGCAACGGCCGGGTGCTGTCGTTCGCCGGTGTCGACGCGGCGCGGGACGCCGAGGTCACGGTGACGATCGCATACCTGTCCGTCGACTCGCGGCGCTGCTACGTCCGCGCGGGCCACGGCGACTGGCACCTGGTCACGTTCGCGCCGAGCGGCGGCTGGGACCGGGTCGCGACCGTGACGGTGACGCTGCGACCGGGCAACGGCCGGAACAACACGATCGAGGCCGGGAACACCCCCGGCAGATGGTGTCCCGACCTCGACCGCATTACCGTTGCCCCCCGCTGACCACCCCAGCTCGGCAACGTGTTGAGTGAAGCTTTGGCGTGACCGTGCGCCGGTGGACCATCCAGGGAGGCTTCCGGCATTCCGGCGCCGGTCACAACAACTACGATGACGTCCCGACCTGGGGCGGACCCGTAATCGCGCTGGGAACTTCCTGGTAATAGGGTCGCCCCATGGCCCTCTTCGATCTTCCCCTCGACCGGCTGCGGACCTATCGTTCGGCATCGAACGAACCCGCCGACTTCGACGAGTTCTGGGCGACGACGCTGGACGAGGCGCGCACCCGCGCCACGCCGGCGGTGCTGACCGAGGTGGACGCCGGCCTGCGCTCCCTCCACACGATCGACGTGACGTTCAGCGGGTACGGCGGGCAGCCGGTGAAGGCGTGGCTCATCCGGCCGCGCAACGTCGAGGGCCCGCTCCCGGTCATGGTCGAGTTCATCGGCTACGGCGGCGGCCGCGGCTACCCCCACGACTTCCTGCTGTGGTCGGCGGCCGGCTACGCCAGCCTGGTCATGGACACCCGCGGGCAGGGCGGCCGCTGGCGGGCCGGCGACACGCCCGACCCGGACGGCTCCGGCCCGCAGGCGCCCGGGTTCCTCACCCGCGGCGTGCTCGACCCGCGCACGTTCTACTACCGCCGGCTCGTCACCGACGCCGTCCGTGCCGTCGAGACCGCCCTGGCCCTGCCGTTCGCATCGAAGGTGCTGGTCACCGGGATCAGCCAGGGCGGCGGCCTGGCCCTGGCGGCCGGCGGCCTCTGCGGCGACGCGGTCAGCGGGGTGATCTCCGGGGTGCCGTTCCTGTGCGACATCCGGCGCGCCGTCACCATCACCGACAACGACCCCTACGCCGAGTTCGCGCGGTTCGTGCGGCTCAACCCGGCGCGGGCCGGGGCCGCCCTGGCGACCGTGGACTACGTCGACGGCGTGCACTTCGCGAAGCGGATCACGGCGCCGGCGCTCGTCTCGGCGGCGCTCATGGACCTCACCTGCCCGCCGTCGACCGTCTTCGCGGCGTACAACGCCATCCCCGGCCGCAAGGAGATGCAGCTCTACGAGTGGGACGGCCACGACGGCGGCCAGGGCCACTTCTCCCAGCGCTCGGTCGAGTTCGCTAACGCACTCTGAGCGTCTGCCCCAGGACCTCGACGACGTCGCCGCGGTGCAGCTGACGACCGCGGCGCGTGTCGACCTCACCGTTGACCGACACCTCGCCGTCCAGGATGAGCTCCTTGCTCTCCCCGCCCGACTCCAGCACGTCGGCGAGCTTGAGGAACTGCCCGAGGCGGATCATGTCGCCGCGGATGGTCACGTCTCTCACCGGGCACGCTCCAGCAGCTCCAGCATCGCGGGCAGGTCGAAGAACCGGGCCGTGTCGAGCGCCGACGGGCCGCCCGCGAGCGGGTCGGCGCCCGCGTCGAGCAGCGCCGTGACCGACTCGGCCGACCGGCGGAACACGGCCGCGCTCAGCGCGGTCTGACCCCGGTCGTTGACCCGGTCGGCGTCGGCGCCCCGGCCGAGCAGCGCGGCCACCGTGGCGGGGTGGTCGTGGTACGCCGCGAGCATCAGCAGCGAGTCACCCTTGGCGTCGGTCAGGTTCACCGGCAGCCCGGCGTCGACGCTGGCCGCCAGCTCCTCGGTGGCGCCGGCCCGGGCCAGGTCGAACATCCGGTGCGCGAACGCCAGGACGTCCGGGTCGATCGGTTCACTCACGGTTCGAAGCCTAGCTGTCGGTCAGTTGACCGAACCCGGCTCCTCCGCGGGCCGTGTCTCAGGACGAAGCTGCGATCGAAGGAGAGATTGAGATGCGCAAGTTCGTCCTGACCCTCGCGGTGGCCGCGGCCGCCGCCCTGTCGCTCAGCGCCTGCGGCGCCATCGACCTGACCAAGCAGAACAACGACCAGCCGGCCGCGGCCGCGCAGAGCGAGGCGCCCGCCGCCGCCAGCTCGGCCCCCGCGACCAACGTCGTGGGCCTCAAGGTCGCCCAGAACGACACCCTCGGCAAGGTGGTGACGGACTGGAAGGGGTGGACGCTGTACCGCTTCGAGAAGGACACCCCGAAGCCGTCGAAGTCGAACTGCGAGGGCGAGTGCCTCAAGAAGTGGCCGGCCGTCCCGTACGTCGAGAACATGAAGATCGAAGGCGTCGACCAGAAGCTGATCGGCAAGATCACCCGGACCGACGGCTCGCTCCAGCTGACGATCAACGGCTGGCCCGCGTACCGCTTCGCCGGTGACGCCAAGCCCGGCGACACCAAGGGCCAGGGCGTCGGCGGCACCTGGTTCGCCTTCACCCCCGAGGGCAAGAAGGCCCAGACCGTCACCACCGACGCGGGCAACGGCGGCTACTGACCTTCCCCTGGTACGGCGCCGGCTCCCCTCCCCCCGGGAGCCGGCGCCGCTGTTGTGCAGATCTCGTGACGAGGGCCGCCCCGCGGCCGCCCCGGGGCCTACGCTCCGGCCATGTCCACGCAGCGCAAGATCCGGGTCTGGCTCGTCCTGTTCCTCGTCGGCCTGGTGCTCAGCGGCGCGACCGCGTTCCCGCTGGAGCACGAGGTGCGCTGGCTGCACTCGCTGCTCGACGGCTCGCCCGCCCCGGCCGCCCTGGTCGACTGGATCGCCCGGGTGGAGCAGGGCATCACGGAGACCAACGACAAGTACCCGTTCATCATGTACGGCACCGACTGGCTCGCCTTCGCGCACCTGGTCATCGCCGTGGCGTTCTGGGGTGTGTGGCGCGATCCGGTGCGCAACATCTGGGTCGTGGAGTTCGGCATGATCGCCTGCGTCGGCATCGTCCCGCTCGCGCTGTTCGCCGGGCCGGTGCGCGGGATCCCGTTCTGGTGGACGCTGATCGACATCTCGTTCGGCGTGTTCGGGATCATCCCCCTGCTGATCGTCCACCGCCTCATCCGGCGCCTGCCGGTTGCACCCGAAAAACCGTTGCCGCAGGCCGTCGAGGCTGGCTAGGTTGGGCGTACACGGGAAAGGAGGTGGTCCAAAGTTGTGTAGCAATGGGACTCGTGAGGTGGTTGTCCGCTAGCCGCCGTCCTCTGGACTCGCACTTCGTGCGGCCGCCCGGACGGCGGCCCGGCGAATACGCGACGGCTACCCGGCCCCCGAGGCTGTTCCGGTGTTCGTCCTACCGGACCCACGCATGTGGGAACCTCGGGGGCTGTTCCATATCCTGGGCCGGTGAATCTTGACCCGGTGGTCTCCGCCGACCGGCTCGCCGGCCACATCACCGCGCTGACGGCCCACGGGCCGCGCTGCGGTGACCTGCCCGGAGTGGCCACTGCCCTGCGGTACATGAGCGACACCCTGCGTGACGCGGGACTGCCGGTGACGGTCGAGCGGTACGGCTCCGAGCTGTACGACGTGAACCTCGTGGCCGAGATCCCCGGCGCCTCCCCCGACGCGATCGAGCTGTGCGCCCACTGGGACACCACGCCCGACGGGGCCGGCGCCGACGACAACGCGAGCGGCGTGGCCGGGGTGCTGGAGGCCGCCCGCCTGCTGCGCGGCCTGGAGCTGCCGGCCCGCACGGTCCGGCTCTGCCTGTTCGGCGGCGAGGAGACCGGCTTCCTCGGCAGCTCCGCGCACGTGCGCGGGATCACCCCCGGCACCGAGTCGATCGTGTTCGAGATGATCGGCTACACGGCTCCCGGCCAGGGCTTCCCGGCGCAGCTGGCCGAGCTGGTCGACCCGCCGTCGCAGGGCGACTTCATCGCCCTCGTGGGCGAGCCCGACTCGATGTACCTCGTGCACAACTTCGCGCTGCACGCGGAGATCCCCGTGTTCCCGTTCATCGTGCCGGTCGTCGCCCGCGACCTGGTGATGCGCAGCGACCACGTGCCCTACTGGGAGTCGCGGCGGCACTCGCTGCTGGTCACCGACACGGCCGACTTCCGCAACCCGCACTACCACCGGCCGACGGACACGATCGACACCCTCGACCTGCCGTTCGCGGCCGGGGTCGTCGAGGCGGCCGTCCGCACGATCACCGCCGCCGCCTACGGGAAGTGAGTCAGATCACTCCCTGGGCAATGTCCTGCCCATGGGACGCGACAAGACCCGGTACCTGTACCTCGCGGTGATCGTCGCCGTCGCCGCCGGCGTCGCGGTCGGGCTGCTCTGGCCCGAGTTCGCGAAGGCGCTCAAGCCGATCGGCGACGGCTTCGTCAACCTCATCAAGATGATGATCAGCCCGATCATCTTCTGCACGATCGTGCTGGGCATCGGCTCGGTCCGGCAGGTCGCGCGGGTGGGCCGGGTCGGCGGGCTGGCGCTGGGGTACTTCCTGGTCATGTCGACCGTCGCCCTGGCCGTCGGCCTGGTGGTCGGCAACCTGATCCACCCGGGCGCGGGCCTCGACCTGGCGGGCGTGCCGCAGTACAAGGGCACCGGCGAGCCGGCGAACACCACGGACTTCCTGCTGCACATCATCCCGGCGACGCTGTTCTCGTCCGTCACGAGCGGCTCGGTCCTGCAGACCCTGCTGGTGGCCCTCCTGGTCGGCTTCGCGCTGCAGGGCATGCCGGGCGGCGCCCGCGTCCTGCACGCCGTCGAGCTCCTGCAACGCCTGGTCTTCCGCGTCCTGGCCATGATCATGTGGGTCGCGCCGCTGGGCGCGTTCGGCGCGATCGCCGCCGTCGTGGGCGCGACCGGTTGGAAGGCGCTGGCCGGCCTGGCGCAGATCATGGCCGGCTTCTACGCGACCTGCCTGATCTTCGTCCTGGTCGTGCTGGGCCTGCTGCTGCGGTTCGTGACCGGCCTGAGCATCTTCAAGCTGCTGCGGTACCTCGGGCGCGAGTTCCTGCTCATCCTCTCCACCTCGTCGTCGGAGTCGGCGCTGCCCCGCCTGATCGCGAAGATGGAGCACGCGGGGGTCTCGAAGGCGGTGGTCGGCATCACGGTCCCGACCGGGTACTCCTTCAACCTCGACGGCACGGCCATCTACCTGACGATGGCGTCGCTCTTCATCGCCGACGCCCTGAACCAGCCCCTGTCGGTCTCCCAGCAGGTCTCCCTGCTGCTGTTCATGATCGTGGCCTCGAAGGGCGCCGCGGGCGTGGCCGGCGCCGGCCTGGCGACCCTGGCGGGCGGCCTGCAGGCCCACCGCCCGTCCCTGGCCGACGGCGTGGGCCTGATCGTGGGCATCGACCGCTTCATGTCCGAGGCGCGGGCGCTGACGAACTTCGCCGGCAACTCCGTGGCCACGCTGCTGGTCGGCGCCTGGTCGGGCGAGCTGGACCGGAGCCGCGCCCACGCGGTCCTGGACGGCGAGCACCCCTTCGACGAGGCCACCATGCTCGACCCGTCCGAGCCGGCGCCCGACCAGCCCCCGTCCGACGGGCCCTCCGTGGACGAGGCGCCGGCCCGGCACCGGGACCCCGGCTCCCCGGCCGACACGACCCGGCACCCGTAACCCCGGCTCCCCAGCCGCCGCGACCAACCACCTGAGCCCGGCCCCCGGCCGCTACAACCCACACCCCTGACCCCGGCTCCCCGACTGCCGCGACCACGGACTCCTGACCTCGGCTCCCGGGCCGCCGCGACCACGCGCCCCCGAGCCTGGCTCCCGGCTGCGGCAACCAGGCGTTCCTGAAGCCGGCCCACCTACGATGCGCCGCCACCACCCTTGACCCGCGCGCCCACCGCGGGTGACCGCCGCTCCCCGAACCCGGCCGGCCTCGCCCGTCACCGCCCGTCCCTGCCGGCCCGGCTCGGTTGGCCGAGCCTCCCCATGATCAAGGGAAACTTCTGGTCGCTATCACAGCCAGACTCTTCCCATGATCATGGGCGGGCCGGGGCTCGGCGGGTGTGCGGGTCGGCGGAGGGGTGCGGTTTCGCCGAATTCCGCGGCGGCGGGCCACGCGGGTGGGACGCTTGGTTGCGGAACGTTACGGGGCGTCCCGGAGGTGGGGTTGGCCATGGGTGTCGCGCTGTCCATCGTGGCTGGGACCTGCTACGGGTCGTCCAGCGTCAACGCCACCGGGTGCGATCGGCACCCCGTCAGCGCCGCCGAGCGGGACGCGTTCGGGCTCGACGGGCCGGGGCTCGTCGACGCCGTCGCCGCCTGTCTCGGGCGGGCGCCCGAGCTCGTGCAGCTCGACGGGTTCCTCCACCGGTCGCACGGGTGGGAACCCGTCACCACGACGCTGCGGGTCGCCAGCGCCTCCGTCACCGGGGTCGGGTCCGAGCCGGTCTCGGTGCGCCTCGGCGGCGCGGGCGCCGCGCAGCTCGCGTGCACCGCGGCCAGCCTGTGGTCGCCGGTCGACGGGATCAGCCCGGCGGAGCACCTGCGGTACACCGTCGAACTCCCGGCCGGGGGCAGGCTCGACTATGCCCACGGGTGGGGCGCGGAGACGGTCGAGTCGTGCACGCTCGAGCTGCCGGCCGGCGGGGCCGGGGACGAGCTCGTCGGGCTGCGGATGGCGCTCGGGGTACGCGTGATCTACGCCGCACATCTCAGCGGCGAGGTCGCGGTCCACTACCGCGAAGGCCACGAAGGGCATCGATTCCGGGGCGTCGACGTCGGCACCGTGCTCGCCGCGGCCGGGCTGCTCAACGGGCGGCATTTCGCGGAGAATGTCAGCATCCGGTACCTCGCCAGCGCCCGCGTCGTCCACGCCGGGCCCGGCCGCGAGCCGACCACCGTGGGCGGGCCGGGCCTCCGGGCCGGCGCCGACCTGGCGCTGACCGGTGCCTGAGCAGCGGGCCGCGAGCATCGGATCGGCCCTCACCCTGGCGGGCCGCAGCGGCTACGGTCGAGGCGTGGCCTACCTGCTGTCCGTCAACGTCGGGTCGCCGGTGCCGACCGCGCACTCCGACTTCCCCACCACGAGCATCGACAAGCGGCCCGTCACCGGGCCGGTCGAGGTCGCCGCGCCGGGGCCGCGCGGCACCACGCCGACCGGCCTGCGGGGCGACTCGATCAGCGACGTCAAGCACCACGGCGGGCCGGACCAGGCCGTCTACGCGTACGCGCGGGAGGACCTCGACCGCTGGGCCGCGGAGCTCGGCCGGGAGCTGACCGGCGGCGTCTTCGGCGAGAACCTCACCACCCAGGGCCTCGCGGTGACCGACGCGCTGATCGGCGAGCGCTGGCGGATCGGCGACGAGGTGGTGCTGGAGGTCTCCGCGCCGCGGATCCCGTGCCGCACGTTCGCCGGCTGGCTGGGCGAGCCCGCCTGGATCAAGCGGTTCACGGTCCAGGCGGCGCCGGGTGCGTACCTGCGGATCGTCCGGCCCGGGACCATCCGGGCCGGCGACCCGGTCGAGGTGGTGCACAGCCCGGCGCACGACGTGACGGTCGGCGTCGCGTTCCGCGCGCTCACGCTCGAGCCGGACCTGCTGCCCCGGCTGCTGGCCGCCGGCGCGCTGCCCGAGCCGACGAAGGAGAAGGTCCGGGCCCGGCTCAGGCCGCCTGGATCGAGCGCTTCGCCAGCCCCATGAAGTAGCCGTCGATGACCGTCGTCACCGGCGCGTCGGGGCGGTCGGCCGCGCCGAGCGTCACGAACAGCGGCGTGTAGTGCTCCACCGTCGGGTGGGCGAACGGCATGCCCGGCGCCTCCGTCGCGAACCGGGCGAGGGTGTCGACGTCGCCGCGGGCAAGGGCCTCGCCGGCCCACGCGTCGAAGTCGGCCGACCAGCCGGGCGGGGTGCCGGCGCCGAGCCAGTGCTCGCGGGTCAGGAACGGCAGGCCGTGGGTCATGAAGCCGGAGCCGACGACGAGCACGCCCTCCTCGCGCAGCGGGCGCAGGCGGCGGCCCAGGTCGAGCAGCCGGTCGGGGTCGTGCGTCGGCAGGCTCAGCTGGAGCACCGGCACGTCGCCCAGCGGGTACATCACCATGAGCGGCACCCACGCGCCGTGGTCCAGGCCGCGGTGGCGGTGCTCGTGCACCGGCTCGGTGTCGGGCATGAGGCCGGCGACGCGCTTGGCCAGGGCGGAGGCGTCCGGGGTGGCGTACTGGAGGCGGTAGAAGTGCGGGGCGAAGCCGCCGAAGTCGTACACCAGCGGCGTCCCCGCCGCCGTGCCGGAGACGCTCAGCGGCGCCGACTCCCAGTGCGCGCTGACGATGAGGATCGCGGTGGGCTTGGGCAGCGCGAGCGACCAGTCGGACAACTGGCGCATCCAGGCGGCGTCCTCCAGCAGCGGCGGCGCGCCGTGGCTGAGGTAGATGCTCGGCAGCGGCCCGTCGGACGGGGTCCAGGTGCGCTGCGCCCGGCTGGCCGGGACGGCGTGGTCGAGGTGACGGTCCAGCAGGGGCAGCGCACTCATGCACCCAATGTAGCCAGTAGTTGAGACTTCAACAAGTGTTGCCTACGACTCCTCCATCGCCATCTCGGAGGCACGGTGCAGCGCCTCGGCGACGGCCTTCGTCTCGGCCGCGCCGTAGACGAGCAGGAGTTCCCGGTCGGCGCCGCCCTTGCGGTCGGTGGCGGTGGCACGCTCGATCACCACGCGGGTGGTGGTCAGCTGGTCGTCGACGGCGATGTCCATGTCGGCGATCCCGATGTCCACCTGGCGAACGAAGAGTTCTTCCATGGCACAAAGCGTGACCGAGCCCGTGGCCCCTCGCCCCGCCCCGATCGGGTTATCAGCGCTGCCTAGTGATGGGCCCGCGCAAACGTCGTGACCAGCAGTTTTGCCTCGTGGAGATGTGCCTGCTCGTCGCCGGTCAGGCTCGGATCCGCCGCCCGGCGGCGCACGGCCGCCTCCAGCTGCGACAGCGGGTTGTCCCGGGTGCAGCCGAGCAGCACGTCGAGGAACGCCTCGGCCTGCCCGGTGAACGGGTGCCCGGGGTCGACCGCCACCTGCGCCACGATGAGCGCGGTCATCGCCACGTCGAGCTCGGGCGGGCCCTCGGTGGTGTTGCGCCAGTCGATGACGACCGGGCCGCCCTCGGTCAGCACCACGTTCTCGGGGTGCAGGTCGAGGTGCAGGATGCGGGTGCCCGGGTCGGTCGCGGTGCGCGCCCGGATCTTGTGCAGCCGGTCGAGCAGGTCGGCCAGCACGACCCCGCCGTCGCGCAGGTGCATCGTGCCGTCGGCGAGGGCCTCGAGCATCGTCGGGCCGTCGAGCCGTTCCAGCACGAGGTCGGCGCCGGACGCCTCGTAGATCCGCGGCACCGGGAAGCCGTGGTCGGCGACGTAGCGCATCACGGCCGCCTCGGCCGCCACGTCGCCGCCCTTGCGATACCGCCGCAGCACCCGCCGCTCGTCGAGCGCGTAGACGTCAGCGTCGCGCCCGCTGGCCAGCAGTGCGGTCATGCCGTGACTGTACGTCTGAGATCGAGGCTGTGACATCTAGAGCCAGCCGTTCTCGTCCGCCAGGCGGACCGCCTCGGCCCTGGTCCGGGCCCCCGTCTTGCCGATCGCCGAGGACAGATGGTTGCGCACCGTGCCCTCGGACAGGCCCAGCTGACCGGCGATGTCGGCCACGGTGCCGCCGGTGCGCGCGGACCGCAGCGCGTCGGCCTCGCGCGGGGTCAGCGGGCTCTCGCCGCTCGCGAGGGTCTCGGCGGCGAGCGCCGGGTCGACGACGCGCAGCCCGGACGCGATCCGCCGGACCGCGTCGGCGAGCTGGCGGGCCGGCGTGTCCTTCACCACGAAGCCGGAGGCGCCGGCCGCCATGGCCCGGCGCAGGTAGCCGGGGCGGCCGAACGTGGTCACCATGAGCACCCTGCAGCCGGGCATCGCCTTGCGCAGCGCCGCGGCGGCGGCGATGCCGTCCATTCCGGGCATCTCGACGTCGAGCAGCGCCACGTCGGGCCGCGCCTCCTTCGCCGCGGCCACGACCTCGTCACCGCGGCCGACCTCGGCCACGACCGCGAGGTCGGGCTCCAGGTCGAGCAGCGCCGCGAGGGCCCCGCGCACGAGGGCCTGGTCGTCAGCGATGAGGAGTCGGATGGTCACGGTAGGCATGCTTTCATGCCGACACGTTTTTCGACGCCCGGCTACCGGACCGGGACCGTGCGCAGCGACGGGGCCGGCACCTCCGGCCGGGTCGCCCGGCGCAGCCGCAGCTGCGCGTCGAACGCCTCGTCGTCGAGGCTGCGCTTGGCGGCCATCGCGAGGTCGGCGGCCTTGGCGGCCAGCCGCTCGATCTCCGACGCCTCCTGGTACGCCTGGAACTTCCGGTCGCGGATCATCTTGCGCAGCGTGAGCTCCTGCTCGAACGGGTGGGCGGCCGGGTCCCACCCGTGCCGGCCCATGAGGGCGTCGGCGAGCTGGACCGCCGAGATCTCGCGGCGCTCGTGCGCCTGGTTGACGATCCGCACCAGGTGCCGCCGCCGGATCGCCGGGTCGTCCTCGACCAGCGGGAACGCGTTGGCCTGGCGCAGCCGGCGCACGCCCGTCTCGGTCTCCTCGAAGGCCCGCCAGGCCGCCTCCTGGGTGCGCTGGGCCGCCTCCCACTCGCCGCGGCGCCGCTCGGCCATCACCGTCGCGCGGCCGGCGGCGACGGCGATCTCCTCGGTGTACCGCTCCAGCTCGGCGATCGCGGCGGCGCTCCGCTCGGCCCTGGCCTGGCGCTCCTTCGCCGCCTCGGGGTCGCGCACGGCCCTGCGCAGCCGCGCCCACCAGGACGGGCCGCCGCTGCCGCGGCGGGACAGGAGGGTCAGGATGAGGAACGTGATCAGGACGGCGGCGAGCAGCGCCAGCCAGATGGCCAGCGCCTGGCCCATTCCCTGGGAGAAGTCCATGGCAGCGCACCTTCGAGGGTCGAACCGGAGGGGGACTCGTCGACTACGCCGAGGTGCCGGGTGGTGCGCGACCGGCGACGGCGCCGACCGGGCGCCCGCCGGGGATGAGCCGCTCGTGCCGCACGAGGAGCGGCCGCGGCGGGACCTCCGCGACCGGCGGATCCGCGGCTGGCGGATCCACAGTGGACTGGCGGCTGAACGCGATCCGGGCCGGTGCGGGCTCCACTGTGGACGGCAGCGCGGGCGTGAACCCGGCGCCGAGGATCAGGGCGCAGATCGCGAGCCCGATCCGCCGGATGCCACGGCGCAGGGGGCTGCGTGGCCGAACGACGGACATGACTCCAACATGCCGCCTCCGGGCCAAGGTCGCAACCGGGCGACCTCCATCGTGAGATGTCACACGGCTGAACGGGCGGCGGCGAACCGGTAGCGTGTCGCCCGTGGATCTGACCGTCATCCTGGGCCCGATGAAGAGCGGCAAGTCGCTGGAGCTGGTGAGCCTGCTATCGCCGCTGCGGTACACCGACGCGCGTCACCGCGTGTTCCAGAGCGCCCGGCACGTGCGCGACGCCGGGGTCGTGTCGCGCAGCGGCGCCGCCCTCGCCACGGTCAAGACCACGTCGCTGGCCACCGCCCTCGACGAGGAGCTCGACGTGGTCGGCATCGACGAGGTGCACATGTTCGCGCTCGCCGACATGGAGGTCGTGCGCGTGCTGCTCGGCCGGGGCACCCGCGTGGTCGCGGCCGGCATCGACCTCGATCACCGCGGGGAGCTGTTCGCGCCGGTGCGCGCGCTGCTGGAGCTCGGCCCGGCCAGCGTCACGTACCGTCGCGCGGTCTGCGACCGGTGCCGCGGCTTCACCGCCGTGTACACCCAGGTCCTGGAGCACGGCGAGCCGTTCCTGCGCGAGCTGGCCCCGTCGACGGCCCTGCCCGACGACGGCACCTACACCTACGAGGCCCGCTGCCGCACCTGCGTCGTGCTCCCCGGGATCACACCCGCGGCTCCCGCCACCCCGCGGGTGGCCACCCAGGCCCGCGCATCCGGTTGAGCCACCCGACGGACCCGGCGACGTCCGCCGCCCCGCACCCGGCCGCGGCGAGTCGGCCGGGCGTCCAGCCGGTGGCCAGCAGCTCGCCCCACTGCACCGCGCTCAGGACGAGCACCTTCAGCGCCGGGAACCGCGCGAGCGCCTCGGTGTCGGCGACCACGGCCGCGGAGAGGTCCAGCCGCAGCAGCTCCGGCAGCCGGGCAAGACCGGCGATCCGGACCGCTTCGCGGTTCTCGCCGAGGGTGATGTACCGCAGCGACGGCGTCCCGGCGAGCCGGCCTGGCTCGAAGCGCTCCGCCCGGACGGCCACCTCCTCGACCGGCAGGCCCGGCGGCAGCGCCAGGTCGACCTCGCCGGCCCGGCGGACCGTGACCGAGCGGAGGTTGCGGAACCGAGCGAGACCGGCGAGGCCGGCGTCGTCGACCGTCACCCGCTGGATCGCCGCCGTGTCCCGGACCCGGCCTCCGTCCCACCGGTACGGCGTCGCCGCGGCGCGCCGGGCCCGCTGCCGGCCGGCAGCGACGGCGGCCCGCAGGAGGTGCGTGACCGACGGGGCGACGTACTCCATCGGGCCGTGGACGTCCCGCCCGAACCGCAGGACCTGGCCGTAGGTGCCCAGCGGCGCCGGGTCGAGGTCGACGGCGGCGTGGTTCATGCCGAGGTCGGGCCCGATCGTCACCCACCAGTCGTTGCGGGACAGCCGCCGGACGCGCCCGTGCGGGTGGGTCTCGAACACGACCGGGTCGGTCATGAAGGCGCCGCCGAGCGGGCCGGGGTAACCGCCCCGGGTGTGCCACTCGACGACCTTCGCCAGCGGGGCCAGGGAGTACTCGCCGAGCAGGCCGGACTCGGCGGGGTCTGCGCCGGCCGTGCCGTAGAGCGCCCGGAGGTCCTCCGGCAGGCGCAGGCCGATCCGCTCCTCGGCGGCCCGCAGCTCGACCTCCCCCACGCCGGGGGCGAGCCGGTCGGCGCCGCGGCGGCCCAGCGCGACGAACGCGGCGACCAGATCGCTGACCTCAGCGAGGACCGCCGGGTCAGTCGGCCGGCCGGTGACCTTCGGTGCCGCCGGGCTGGGCATGCCGCGCGCGGGGTGGCCGGGGAAGCGGTAGTCCTCGTCGAACACGATCCGTGCCGGCAGCGACGGGAGGTCCGCGGTCCACCGGACCACGCACTCGCCGCCGGGGCTGCCGGTCAGCTCCACCGCGAGCGTCCGGTCGCCGGCCAGGGCCTGCACCCGCGACCGGCGCTCGCCGAGGTCGAGGCCCCAGCGGCCGAGGAGGGCACCGGCGCCGGTCGCGTCGTAGGACCGGCCCGACATCGAGCGGCGGGTCACCTCGAGGCGCTCCGTGCCGGCGACGGTCAGGCCCGCAGCGAAGGCGGCGGCCAGGTCGCGCAGCGCGGCTTCGAGCTCGTCCACGGTCGGCGGACTCTACGCGGCCGCGGGCTCCCGCGCGAACTGGGGGACGCGACCGGGCTGCGGCAGCAAGCCACCGATCAACCACCAGGCGCATTCCCACAGGTACGGGCGCTTCATACCCCCTGGGGGTTTACCGTGCCGAAGGTATGCTGGTGGGCATGACGACCGCCGTGCCGCGCGGGTACACCGCCACGAAGGACCAGCTCCAGAGCCGCCTCAAGCGTATCGAGGGACAGGTGCGCGGGGTGGAGAAGATGGTCGAGGAGGACCGGTACTGCATCGACGTGCTGACCCAGATCAGCGCGATCCAGGCCGCCCTCGACAAGGTGGCCCTCGGGCTGCTCGACGACCACGCCCGCCACTGCATGCGGCACGGCGCGGAGGACGGCAAGGCCGACGAGATGACGGCCGAGATGATGGCGGCCGTGGGCCGGCTGCTGCGCCGCGGCTGACAGCTTCGCCCTGCCCTCCGGCGGCGCCGTCTTCCGGCACGGACGGCGATGTGCGATAAAGGCCGCATGGACCTGCACCGGATCCGGCAGACGGACGGCTTCACCTGCGGTCCCACGGTGGCGATGGTGGCCTCCGCCACGCTCGACCCGTCCTATTTGTCCGCGCTGGCCGACCCGGCCGAGGAGCAGCACCGCATCCACCGGGCGGCCAACGTGCTCTGGCCCCGCAAGCTGGGCACGACCCCGTGGGGCGTGGCCGCGGTGATCAACCGCCACGCCGCGGCGCTGGACACCCGGTACCGCTGGCACCGCTTCCGCCCCGACCTTGCCGACGTGATCGCCGCGGTCGAGTCGGGCTGGCCGGTGCCGCTGCTGGTCGGCCGGGTCGTGCCCCGCCACTGGGTGCTCATCGTCGGCCACACGGACGGCGTGCTGTCCTGCTACAACCCGGGCCCGGGCCGCG
Source organism: Dactylosporangium sp. NPDC005572 (assembly GCF_040605515.1). Lineage (NCBI taxonomy): Bacteria > Bacillati > Actinomycetota > Actinomycetes > Micromonosporales > Micromonosporaceae > Dactylosporangium > Dactylosporangium sp. NPDC005572. The sequence goes on from NZ_JBEXCY010000063.1 coordinate 45,019, forward strand.
TGGTCGAGGTCCCGGTCGCCGACCTGCGCACCCACCGGCTGTCCGGGGTGGGCTTCCCGCGCCCGTTCGCGGTGGTCCTGCCGTCGGCGTGAGATTTTGTCGTACCCCGGTGCGATGCTGCGGGCGTGATTTCGTATGTGCGGGGGGACGCGACCAACCCCCAGGCGGCCGGCCCGAAGATCATCGCTCACGTCTGCAACGACCTGGGCGGCTGGGGCAAGGGCTTCGTCCTGGCGATCTCCCGCCGCTGGCCCGAGCCGGAGCGCGACTACCGTGACTGGCACCGCCACCGGGCCGGCAACGACTTCGGCCTGGGCGCGGTCCGCGTGGTCCAGGTGCGCCGGGACATCTGGGTGGCCAACATGATCGGCCAGCACGGCATGAAGACCGGATCGGCGGGCCCGCCGATCCGCTACGAGGCGGTGGCGACCTGCCTGGGCCGGCTGGCTCCGGAGGCCGAGGCGTTACGCGCGTCGGTGCACATGCCGCGGATCGGATGCGGGCTGGCCGGCGGGCGCTGGGAGCGCATCGAGCCGCTGATCACCGAGCAGCTCTCCGATCGGGGGGTCCCGGTCACTGTCTACGACTTCGACTAGGGCCTGGTTCATGACTGCGGTCGGCGCGCGGCGAAGTCCAGATTTCGTGTGCCTCGAGGTGGGTGGTGAGGACGGCGGCCATCTGGGTTTCGTCTGGCGTCGCCCCGCGGAGGTCCGGCTACCGGTGAACCGGGCTTTCGCGGGGCGGCGCGCGGCGGAATCCGGACCCGCCGCAGCCCGGCGCCAGTTGTGCAGCCGGCGCTGGCGTGCTGTCGTGACCGCGCGGTCAGGTGGTCTCGGGCTCGGCGCGGCGTTGTTTGATCTTGCGCCAGCCGCCCGCCCGGTTGTCGGCGACGATCTGGCGGAACATGGCCAGCAACGGCTCCGCCGGGACCTGGGCGCCCTCGTATACGGCCACCGTGCGGGCCGTCTGGTTGTCGTGGCCGCCGGTGACGATGCCCTGCGGGTCGGGGACGATGCCGCCGTCGTAGAGGAAGACGTTCACGTGGGTCTTCGCCGCCAGCAGGGCGCAGATGTTGCCGTTCAGCACGAAGTAGGGCTGGACGGTGCGCTTGATGGTCTCGACGACCTCCGGGTCGGCGGCGTGGGCGAGGTCGCGCACCTCGCGGCAGACGACCCGCTGCCACTCCGGGAGGGCGTCGATGTACGCGTCGACGCGCGGATCCACGACGTAATCCATGCACCCATGCGTACCACGGGAGGCCTGTGACACAACCATGACATTGCGCGGACGCGCCGGGGACATCCGGGGCCGAGCATCGGGCTGATGGATCGGGGGTTGCCGGGGGCGGCGCGGCGGCTGGTTGTCGCCGGGGCCGGGATGTCGGTGGCGGGCTGGGTGGTGTACCTCGTGCTGGTCGGCACCCGTGCCGGGCAGCGGCTCGACCTCTGGCTGCTGCCGCGGACCGGGAACTGGGGCGGGTACGAGCAGGAGACCGCGCTGCTCGGGCCGGCGCGGTGGGTGCTCGGGCTCGCCGGGAATCCGGTGCTGCTCGCCGGCGTGCTCGGAGTCCTGCTGCTCGGCGGGGTCCTGGCCGGGCGGGCGGCCGCCGCCGGTGCGGGGCTCGGCGTGGTCGTGGTCGCGCTCGGGGCGGCGTGGGCGGCGAAGGCGGTGCTGCCGCGGCCCGATCTCGGGGTCAGCGGGTCCATCACGCACAACAGCTTTCCCAGCGGGCACGTCGCGGCCGTGATGGCGGTGCTGGCGGCCGGGCTGCTCGTCGTGCCGCCGCGGGGGCGGTGGCTGGTCGCGGTGCCGGGGGCGGCCGGCGTGTCGGTCGTCGCCGGGGCCACCATGGTCGCTGGGTGGCACCGGCTCAGCGACGTCGTGGGAAGCGTTCTGCTGGTCGCGGCGGTGTACTGCTGCGCGGCCGCGCTCGTCGAGCTCGGCGGAGGGGTCGCGGCTCCCGGAGTGGCCGGGGACCGTGGGGTGGCCGGGGACCGTGGGGTGGTTGGGGCGGTGGTCGGGATCGGTGGAGTCGGAGGTGGGCTCGTCGTCGGTGCCGCGGCGGCCGGTCGGGGCGGTGCCGTGCTGCCTGGAGCGCTCGGGGGGTGGCCGGTGGCGGTCGGGGCCGCCAGTGGTGTCGTGGTGCTGGTGGTCGTGGTGCTGGTGTGCCTCTCGCGGCCTGGACGCCCGGCGGCTGGAGCGGTCGGGGCGCGCGTGGCTGCCGGTGTGGGCGAGCGATAGTAGGTGGCATGCCCCGAGTCCTGTTGATCGAGGATCACCAGACGGTCCGTGAGGGACTGCGGCTGGCGTTGAGCCGGCAGGGTCACACCGTCGACGCGGTCGAGAGCGGGGAGCTCGGGCTCGAGCGGCTGCGCAGCTCGGCCGCCGACGTCGTCGTGCTCGACCTCATGTTGCCGGGGATGGACGGGTTCGAGGTCACGCGGCGGATCCGGGCCGGCGGCGACCTGCCGATCATCATGCTGACCGCGCGCAACGACGACATGGACGTGGTCGCCGGGCTGGAGGCGGGGGCCGACGACTACGTGGTGAAGCCCGTGCAGGCCCGGGTGCTGGAGGCGCGCATCCGGGCAGTGCTGCGGCGCGGGGGCGGCGGGCGGGCGGTGGAGGCGGCGGAGCGGTACGGCGACCTCACCATCGACCGGGGCTCGCTCGTGGTCGGCAAGGGGGACGTGCCGGTCGGGCTGGCGCCGACCGAGCTGCGGCTGCTGCTGGAGCTGTCCGCGGCGCCCGGGCGGGTGTTCAGCCGGCAGCAGTTGCTCGAGTCCGTGTGGGAGCACGGGTACCTCGGCGACTCGCGGCTCGTCGACGCCTGCGTGCAGCGGCTGCGGGCCAAGATCGAGGACGAGCCGGCGAACCCGGTGTTCGTGCAGACCGTGCGCGGTTTCGGATACCGCTTCGGCCCGCTGTGAAGAGCGAACCGTGAAGGCGAACCGTGAAGGCGAACCGTGAAGGCGAACCGTGACGAGCGAACCGTGACGAGCCAACCGTGACGAGCCAACCGTGACGAGCCAACCGTGACGAGCGAACCGTGAGAGCCGCGGTGCGGGCCGCCGCGAAAGGCGGGCTGCGGGTCCGGCTCCTGCTCGCCTTCGCCGCGCTCGGCGCCGTCACCACCGCCGTCGTGGCCGGCGGCGGCTATGTGCAGGCGCGGACCGTCATCCTCCAGCAGGCGCAGGACGCCGCGGTACTGTCGCTGACCGACCGGATCACCAACCTGTTCGCCACCCGCGGGCTGCCCGCGGGGCAGGCCGAGCTGGACGAGGTCGCCGCCCTGCTGTCGGACCGCGACGACACCACGATCGTCGTGTACCAGGGCCGCACGTCGGCCGGTGGCATCACGCTCGACGTGCTGCCGGAGGGGCTGCGCTCGCACGTGGGTGACGGCCGGGTCGCGTGGCAGCGGGTCAGCTGGGAGGGGCGGCCCGGCCTGGTGATCGGCACCCAGCTGACCGTCGCCCGGCCCGACGCGGCTGTCGAGCCGACCGGGCTGGAGATCTACCAGGTCCACAGCCTGCTGGCCGAGCAGCGCAGCATCGCCCGGCTGGCCACCATGGCCTGGCTGACCGGCGGCTTCTCGGTGGCCCTGGCGGTCCTGCTGGCGCTGCTCGCGGCCCGCGGGGTGCTGCGCCCGGTGCGGGAGCTCGGCACCGCCGCGCGCCGGCTCGGCGAGGGCGACCTCACCACCCGGCTCACCGTGCGCGGCTCGGACGAGCTGGCCGACCTCGCCCGGACCTTCAACACGACCGCCGAGACCCTCGAACAGCACGTCGGCGACCTGCGCCGGATGGAGGCCGACGCCCGCCGGTTCGTCGCCGACGTCTCGCACGAGCTGCGCACGCCGCTCGCCGCGATGGCGGCCGTCACCGACGTGCTCGACGAGGAGGCGCCGCAGCTGACCGGCGACGCCGGCAAGGCGGCCCGGCTGGTCAGCCAGGAGACGCAGAGCCTCACCCGGCTGGTCGACGACCTCATCGAGGTCAGCCGCTTCGACTCGGGTACCGCGGCGCTCGCCCTCGACGCGGTGGACGTGGCCGCGGCGGTCACCGCCACGCTGCGGGCCCGCGGCTGGTCCGATCACATCGAGACCGACCTGCCGGACGGCGTCCACGCCCGGCTCGACCCGCGCCGGCTCGACGTCATCCTGGCCAACCTCGTCGGCAACGCCCTGCGCCACGGCGCCGAGCCGGTCGCGGTGCGGCTGCGCGCCGAGCCGGACGAGCTGACGCTGGAGGTCGCCGACCACGGCCCGGGCCTCGCGCCGGAGGTGCTGCCGCGCGTGTTCGACCGCTTCTACAAGGCCGACACCGCCCGCGCGCGGTCCGCGGGCAGCGGCCTCGGCCTGGCCATCGCCTGGGAGAACGCCCGCCTGCACGGCGGCACGCTGGTCGCCGGCAACGCGCCCGGCGGCGGCGCGGTCTTCACCCTGCGGCTGCCGCGGAACGCGCGATGAGGCGGGCCGCGGCGGTCGCCGCGCTGGCCGTGCTGGCCGTGCTGGCCGTGCTGCTGCCGGCGGGCTGCGGCGTGCGGCCCAGCGGCGTCATCACCGGCGGGCCGGCGCCGCGCGCCGCGGGCGGCTGGGTCCGGCTGTACCTCGTGAAGGACGGCACGCTGACGCCGGTGCTGCGCCGGGCCGACCCGCACACCAGGCCCACCCAGACCCTGGAACTGCTGCTGGCCGGCCCGACCGGGGACGAGCGCGCCGACGGTTACACCACGGAGGTACCACCGGGCCTCGGGCCGGTCGCGGTGCAGGCCGGCGAGCTGGCCGCGACCGTGGCCGTGGCCGGCGACCCGGTCGCGCTGTCCGCCACGGCGGCCGGCCAGATCGCCTGCACGGTGGTCGACGCCGTGAGCGCCGACCCGGCGGCCCGGCCCCGGTTCACGGTGACCCTGACCGGCCCGGGACGCTCCCGGGGGCCGGAGCGGTGCCCGCGGCCCGGCTGACGGTGCCGGGGCGGTACCGCCGGCGCGCGCAGCATCCGGTACGACATGATCGATTCGTTTCTCGATCCACCTGTGCGAAGCTGCCAACGCGATGTCCCCACTCCTCCCTCGCCGCGGAACAGCCGGGTCATGACGACGACAGTCCCCCCACGCCGTGCGTGGGCGACGCTCGGCGTGCTCGCGCTGGCCGCGTTCGCCTTCGTCACCACCGAGCTGCTGCCGATCGGCCTGCTGACCGTGATGGCGCCCGACCTCGGCCGGTCGCGCTCGGAGATCGGGGCGCTGGTCAGCGGGTACGCCGTCGTCGTCGTCCTGGCGTCGGTACCGCTGACCCGGCTGACCCGCAGCGTGCCCCGCCGGCAGCTGCTGAGCGGCACGCTCGTGCTGTTCGCCGCCGCGAACGCCGTCGGCGCGGCCGCGCCGAGCTACGCGGTGCTGGCCGGCTCCCGGCTCGCCACCGCGCTCGCCCAGGCGCTCTTCTGGTCGGTCGTCTCGCCGGCGGTGTCCGGCCTGTTCCCGGTCGCCGTCCGGGGCCGGGTGGTCGCGCTGTTCTCGACCGGCGCCGCGCTCGCCCCGGTCCTCGGGGTGCCGCTGGCCACCTGGATCGGCCAGCAGGCCGGCTGGCGGACCGCGTTCGGGGTGGTGGCGGGCCTCGCCCTGCTGACCGCGGCCGCGGCGGCCGCGCTGATCCCGGACTACCACCCGGACGATGGCGGCGCCGCCCGCGGCACCGCGCCCAGCCGCCGCCACCTCACCGTCCTGCTGGCCGTGACGGCAATCGGCATCACGGGCTTCCTGACCCTGAACACGTACGTGACGCCGTTCCTGCTCGACGTGAGCGGCTTCGGCACCGCCGCGCTCGCCCCGCTGCTGTTCGTCTCCGGTGCCGCCGGCGTGGCCGGCACGGTCGCGGTGGCCCGCACGCTGGACGGCCACCCGATCGGCTCGCTGCTGGTGCCGCTGGGCGCCGGCACGCTGGCCCTGCTGAGCCTGGCCCAGCTGGGCGCCCGGCCCGCGGTCGCGGTGCTCGGGCTGGCAGTCATCGGCGCGGCCTACGCGTCCTTCGCCACCGCCGTGCAGCACCGCATGCTCCAGGTGGCCCCGGGCAGCACCGACATCGCGTCGGCGGGCGTGAGCACGGCCTTCAATGTGGGCATCGCGGCGGGCTCGCTCGTCGGCGGCCTGATGCTCCCGGTGTGGGGCGCCCAGTCCCTGGCCCTGACCGGCGCGGTGCTCACCCTGGCGGCCCTCGGACTGATGGCCGCCACCAGACGGTGACCCTCTTGACAGCGGGGCCTAACTTATCGAATATCAATATATCGGTAATCGATAAGGAGGCGGATATGAAGGTCCGCGCGGACTGGCTACGAGAGCTGCACGTCCTGCTCCTCCTCGCCGTCGGGCTGAGTGTCGCCGTGGGGCTGGCCAGCGGGATCGCGACCCTGACCGGCCAGCCGTTCGACGTCGGGGTGGCCAGTGGCGACGTGCTACGCGCCGACGCGCTGACCGGGGCGCGGCCCGGCGTGGCCGTCGACCCCGACGCGAGCGTCTACCTGCGCGTCGAGCACCCGACGGTGGCCCAGAGCGCCCTCGCCACCATGGCCACCCTGCCGGGGTACGCGCTGACCACCACCATGCTCGTGCTGCTGTGGCGGCTGGTCGCCCGGGCCCGCCACGACGACCCGTTCACCGCCGGCACCGTCCGCCGGCTGCGGGTGCTCGGCTGGCTGCTCGTCGTCGGCGGCCCCGTCTCGGCCATGGTCGAGCTCGCCGGCCGGTTCGCCCTCGCCGGCACGGTCAAGACCGGCGGCCCGGACGCCAGCCTGGACCTGGGCTCGACCGCGGTGTGGTTCCTGGCCGGCTTCGGGATGCTCGCGATCGCCGAGGTCGTGCGGCGGGGCCAGGCGCTGCGCGCCGAGCTCGACGGCGTCGTCTGATGCCGCCGGAGGACGAGCACCGGGTCGAGGTACACCTGGACGAGCTCCTGGCCGAGCGCGGCATCACGCTCACCGAGCTCGCGGACCGGGTCGGCCTGACGCTCGCCAACCTCTCGGTGCTCAAGAACGGCCGCGCCCGGGCGGTGCGCTTCAGCACCCTCACCGCGTTGTGCGACGTCCTGCAGTGCCAGCCGGGCGACCTGTTCACGGTGACCCCGCGCTCGTAGCGGTCACCGGCGGCGAAGGCCGCCCGGCGTGCAACCTCCCGGAGGGCTGCGCCCGTTTCAGTCGGGACGCCGGGCGGAAAGGACATCATCCCGATGCGGACCGAGGCACAGGAGCAGTACGTCGAGTACGTGACCGGGCGGTTGCCCGCGTTGCGCAGGCTCGCGTACGTGCTGTGCGGGGACGACCATCATGCGGACGACCTCGTGCAGCAGACGATCACCAAGTTGTACGTGCGGTGGAAGCGGATCCGCGACGTCGAGCACGTCGACCAGTACGTGCGGACGATGCTCGTGCGCGCGTTCGTCGACGAGAAGCGGCGGCCGTGGGCGCGGGTCGGGCTGGTGCCGCAGACGCCCGACCGGGCCGACCCGCTCGGGGCGGTCGACGACCGGGTCGCCGAGGCCGTGGTCGTGCGGGCCGCGCTCACCCGGGTGCCGCCCCGCCAGCAGGCGGTACTCATCCTGCGGTTCCTGTGCGACATGCCGGTCGAGGACGTCGCGGCGGCGCTCGACTGCTCGCCGGGCACCGTGAAGAGCCAGACCTCGCGCGGCCTGGCCGCGATCCGGCGGGTGCTGGGCGACATGAACGCGGACGCGTTTCCAGGGAAGGGGCGTTGAGGATGGACGACGAACGGTACGGAACGACGCTCTTCCGGGTGCTCGACGGCGAGCCCGGCCCGTCGACGGTCGACGTGCGGCGGGCCGTCGCCGACGGGGAGCGGCACCACCGCCGGGCCCGGCTGGCCGGGGCGACGGCGGCCGCGGCCGCGGTCCTGGTCGTGGTGGCCGCGAGCTGGGCGGTGGCCCGCCCGGCGCGGCAGGACCCGGCCCCGGTGCTGCCGGCGGCGACGTCCGAGCAGCCACCGCCGCGCAAGGCCATGGCCTGCGTGCCGGAGCAGCTCACCACCCCGGCCGGGCACGGCCCGAAGGCGGTGGTCTCCGGGGGCGACCCGACCGGGCGGTACCTCGTCGGCCGCAGCTACCCGGGAACCGGCCCGGCCACGGTGATCTGGGTCGACCGGCAGCCGCAGCTCGCGCCCATGCCGGGCGAGGACGGCACGTTCAGCGACGTGACGTCGACCGGCGTCGCGGTCGGGGACAGCTTCAGCGGCGAGCGGACGGTCGCGTACGCCTACGAGGGCGGGAAGTTCACCCGGCTGGCCGGCACCGACACCACGGCGTCCGCGATCAACGAGGCGCGGACGATCGCCGGGTCGGTCGGCGACCGCCCGGCGCTGTGGGCGTCGCCGACCGCCCAGCCGACGATGCTGGCGCTGCCCGGCGCGGGCTGGTCCGGGATCGCGACCGGTATCGACGAGGACGGCACGGTCGTCGGTCAGGTCGCACCGAAGCTCGGCCAGGAGGTCGCCGTGCTGTGGCGGCCCGACGGCCGGCTCGAGCGGCTCCCGGCGCCGGACGTCCGCGGGAAGCCCGCCAACACCTTCATCGCGACGAGCATCCGCGACGGCTGGGTGACCGGCTGGGCGGCCCGTGACGAGCCAGGGGTGCGGTACATCGCCGGGCCGCGGTGGAACCTGCGCGACGGCACGGTCACCAGCCTCGACGGCCTCTTCTCCACGGTCAACCGCGACGGCTGGATGCTGGGGTCGACGACGCTGCACGCCGGCGACCAGACCGTCGAGCTGCCGCCGCCGCCCGGCTTCAGCGGGCGCATAAGCGTGCACGCGTACACGCTGAGCGACGACGGCCGCACGGTCGCCGGGCAGGTCAGCGGCGACGGCGACGTCCGGACCCAGCCGGTCCCGATCGTGTGGACGTGCGGCTAGGACACCGCCGGAGGGAGGCCGAAGCGGGCGAACAGGGCGGGGTCGAGGAACGACGTGATCTCGGCGATGCGGTCGTCGCGGAGCGTCAGGACGTTGATCGACCACGGCGTGTGCGCCCGCGCGGCCTCGTCCCACAGGTAGCAGGCGATCGCCGGCTGGCCGTTGGCCTCGGCCGGCCGGTGCCGCCAGCTGCCACAGGTGGAGAGCGGCAGGCGTACCGCGAAGTCGCGCACGGCGGGCAGCCCGCGGTACCAGTGCGGCAGGGGCGGCATCGACCAGGTCACGTCGGCGGTGAGGAGCGCGACCAGCGCGTCGGCGTCGCCGCGCTCCAGCGCCGACGCGTAGCCGGCGACGATCTCGCGGACCCGCCGCTCGGGGACCGGGTGCTCGCTCGCCGGCGGCACCCGCTCGGCGACCAGCCGGCGGGCCCGGGCCAGCGCCGAGTTCACCGAGGCGGTGGAGGTGTCCATCATCCCGGCGATCTCCGCGGCCGAGAAGCCCAGCACCTCGAACAGCAGCAGCGCGGCCCGCTGGTTGCCCGGCAGGTGCTGGAGCGCGGCCACGAAGGCCAGCTCGACCGCCTCGCGCTGCTCGTAGGGCTCCAGCCAGGCGACATCGGTGCGCGGGGCCGCGCCGACGACCGCGTGGTCGCTCGACGGGCCCAGGTCCATCGGCAGGGCGCGGCGGCCGCGGGCGGCGACGAGGTCCAGGCAGGTGCGGGTGGCCACCGTGTAGAGCCAGGAGCGCAGCGAGCCGCGGCCGGTGAAGCCGCCCAGCCCCTGCCAGGCCCGCAGCAGCGCGTCCTGGAGGGCGTCGTCGGCGTCGTGCACCGAGCCGAGCATGCGGTAGCAGTGGGCGTGCAGCTCGCGGCGCAGCGGCTCGACCAGCCGGGTGAAGGCCGCGTCGTCACCCTGCCGGGCGAGGTCCAGGTCGTCCGTCGAAGAAATCCGGCTCACGAGCGACGATTCCCTCCCCGCGCGGCAGTCTCACCGGTGACACCAACCCTACTGCTGCCCGGAGGTAGCCGAATGCCCCAGATCACCGGTACGGACGGGAAGCTCCACTACGAGCTGCGCGGCACGGGCCCGCTCGTCGTGCTGGTGGGCGCGCCGATGGACGCCACGTTCTTCGCGCCGCTCGCCGAGCTGCTCGCGCCGGAGTACACCGTGCTCACCACCGACCCGCGGGGCGTCAACCGCAGCGTCCTCGACGACCCCGAGCAGGACTCGGCCGTCGAGCAGCGGGCCGGCGACCTGGCCCGGCTCATCGAGCACGCCGGCGCCGGGCCGGCGACCGTGGTCGGCTCCAGCGGCGGCGCCGTGACGGCGCTGCAGCTGGCCCAGACCCGGCCGGACCTGCTGGCGGCCGTGGTGGCGCACGAGCCGCCGATCATCGACGTGCTCGACGACCGCGACGAGCGGCACGCGGGCGTCGACGACATGATCGCCACCTACGCGGCCGGCGACCCGCAGGGCGCCTGGATGCGGTTCTTCACCAACGCGAACATCCCGCTCCCGCCGTTCGACGGCGCCGGCCCGCCGCCGGAGCCCGAGCCGGTGCAGGCCGCGACCGAGCGGTTCTGGTTCCTGCACGAGATGCGCCCGACGACCCGCTGGCGGCCCGACGTCGAGACCCTGCGGGCGTCGCCGGTCCGCATCGTCGTCGCCGTCGGCGAGGACTCGGCCGGGCAGCTGTGCGACCGGTCGGTGCGGGCGCTCGCCGCCGCGCTCGGCGCCGAGCCGGCGGTGTTCCCCGGCGGGCACATCGCGTTCGTCGACGACCCGGCCCGGTTCGCCCCGCGGCTGCGCGAGGTCGTCGGGCGATCGTGGTGACCACCTGGCGTGGTCAGCCGACCCGGACCGACTCGGCGGAGTAGTTGCCGAGCGTGCTCGTCTCGACGAGCGTCGTCTCGGTGCAGCGGTACCGCCCCGGCTCGAGGTTGTACGTGGTCGCGCCGCCGGCGTTGTACTTCCCGTCGCGCGTCAGGGTGTTCCGCGCGGTCGAGCTGATCTTGCTCTGCAGCATCTCGCCGTCGACCGCGGAGTAGCGGAACACCGCCTGGCCGCGGTGCGTGCCCTCCCAGCGGTGGCCCCCGTAGTCGGCGACGTACGGGGCGGAGTGGTCGTAGTCGTAGGTCACTGTGTTGTCGGCCTTGTAGACGCTGATCACGCCGGCGCCGCCGGTGTACTGCACGCGGTCGCCGTCGATCAGCCCGTAGTTCGTCGCGGTCGTCGTGCGCCACGTGCCGAGCAGGCACGGGTCGACGCCCGCCGGGTAGCTCGGCGACGGCGAGGCCGACGGCGACGGGGAGCCGGACGGCGAGGCGGACGGCCCGGCGGCGGGCGTCGACGGG